>JBBQMM010000510.1:0-3364 GCA_038328935.1 Burkholderiales bacterium | reverse complement strand
GCCGTGCGCACGGCCGTGCGCATGTCAGCCGTGCGCATGTTCTGGTGCATCGCCTGGCCCAGACTGGTCTGCGCGGAGCCACCAGCGGCCCGGGCCTGGCGCCGCAACTGGGTCTGCGCCCAGTATTCGCCCAGCGCTGCGCCCACCAGCGGCATGAAGAGCACACCCACCAGCCCCAGCAACAAGCCTGCGACGGTGCCCAATGCCGCACCCACCAGCGCCCAGCGGCTGGCCCCCGCCCGCTTGGCACCCAGCAAGCCGGCCACGTACTCCAGCACCCAGGCCAGCACCGCCAGCGCGCCCACCAGCACCAGGGTGACAGTGCCCACGCGCGTGAAATCGTCGATCCAGGCGCCCAGCACGATGCCGGCCAGAATGAGCGCAGTGCCCGGCAGCGCAGGCAACACCGTGCCCACCAGGCCTGTGCCTATCAGGGCCACCACCAGAACCCACCACAGCGCATCGGTCATCATTCGCCTCGCAACGGCGGACCGGTGGCCCGTCGGAGCACCGATGATGCCTGCTGACGGCGGGTTCACACACTTTCAGCAAGGGCAAGGTCAGTCCCGATTGGCGCTCCCGGCGCGCAGCCTCAAACTACCGCTCGCGGCTGGAAATGGCCACGATCGTCATAACCGTAAGGAACAGAGACAATGAAGAATTGGCTGATTGGTGCCCTGGCCATGGCTGTGCTGGCTGCTGCCACCGTTCCCACCTTGGCCGAGGCCAAGCGACTGGGTGGCGGCAACTCTGCCGGCATGAACCGCAGCATGCCTGCCCGCACCGCGCCCGACGCGCCGCCGGCCAAGCCCGCGCAAACCCAGCCCAGCGCCAGCCCCACCAGCCCTGCCGCGGCTCCCGCCGCCGCAGGCGCCGCAGCTGCAGCCAAGCGCAGCTGGATGGGCCCGCTGGCCGGCCTGGCCGCTGGTCTGGGCATCGCCGCCCTGATGAGCCACCTGGGCATGGGTGAGGCCTTCGGCAACTTTCTGATGCTGGCACTGCTGGCCGTTGCCGCATTCTTCGTGGTGCGCTTCCTGATGAGCCGCTTCGGCAACAAGCGCACACCCGCGCTGGCCGGTGCCGGCGCAACCGGCGCCTCCTCTGGCGCGCAGGTGGGCTGGCCACAGAACACCGAGCGCACCAGCCTCGAAAGCAACTCAGCGGCCGCTCGCACCGAGCCCGCGATGGCCCCGGACGCACTGGCGCCCGTAGCAGGAATGCCGGACGTTGCGGCTGCCAGCGTGGCGGCAGCAACCCCGGCCGTGGCCAAGGCCTTCGTGCCTGCCGCGTTCGACAGCGAAACGTTCACGCGTACGGCCAAGATGATCTTCATCCGCCTGCAGGCCGCCAACGATACGGCTGACCTCGACGACCTGCGCCGCTTCACCACGCCGGAGCTGTTTGCCTCGCTGCGCCTGGACATCCAGGACCGCGGCACGCAGCCGCAAACCACCGACGTGCAAAAGGTCGACGCCCAGGTGCTGGACGTGGCACAGGAAGGCAGCGATCAGATCGTCAGCGTCCGCTTCACGGGCCAGGTGGTGGAAGAAAAGGGCGCGGCGCCGGTCAATTTCAACGAAGTCTGGCACCTGGTCAAGCCCTTGGACGACAGCCGCTCGTGGGCCATCGCCGGCATCGAGCAGATGGGCTGAAAAACGCGCTGAGGCCGTCGCTGCTGCACGAGCCGCACGGCCCAGCCGCACGGCCAGCCAAGACGCCCGAACGGCAGACTCCATTGCAGCGGGCTAGCATGCAGGCATGACGCCTAAGTTTCGTACCCTGTCCACCATGGCCGCATCTGCGGCCATGGCCTTTTTCGCCGCCTGTTCGACGCCACCCGTCGCGCCGTCCGTCACGCCGTCCGTCACGCCGTCTGTCACGCCACCCGTCGCGCCGTCCGTCACGCCGTCCGTCACGCCGTCCGTCACGCCGTCCGTCACGCTGCCACTCGCACCCCCAAGCGAACTCGCCGCGCCGCCACTCGCCGAGAGGCTGGTGCCGCCACCGGCGATGCGCGTCGAAGGCGTGCCGCCACTGGCGCTGCAGCGGCTGGCAGCCGTACAGCGCTACAGCCAGATCGCCGGCCATCAGTTCGTCGAATGGCATCCCACGCGGCGCGAAATGCTGGTGGCACACCGCCCCATCGGCGCCAGCGCCACCCAGCTGTTCCTGATGCGCAGCCCGATGTCGCCGCTGCAGCCGCTGACCAGCGGCAGTGACCCTGTCAGCAGCGGCACCTGGGAACCCCGAGAAGGCCGATACCTGGTCTTCACGCGCGCCAGTGGCGGCAATGAAGTCTTCCAGCTCTACCGGCTGGAAGTGGATACCGGCACCGTGACGCAGCTCACGGCACCCGACCAGCGCCACGCCTTCAGCGGCTGGCTGCCGTCGCGTCAGCGCATCCTGGTGGCTTCGGTGCCGGTCGACCGAACCGCAGCCGGCGGCAGGCGCGACCAACTCAACACCACGCTCAGCCTGGTGAACCCCTTGCAACCGGAACAGCGCGAGCTGCTCGCCGAGCTGCCTGGCGGCGGCTGGTTCGGCGCCGAAGTCTCGCCGGACGAAAAGACACTGGCCATCGTGCGCTATGAGTCGGCGACCTCCAGCGAGGTGTGGCTGATCGACCTGGTCAGCGGTCAGCGCCGCCGCGTGCTGCCAGCGCCCGAACAGACGCTGCAGGCCTCGCACTTCGTCAGTGGCTGGGCATTGGACGGCAGCGCGCTGTTCTTCGCGAGTAACCGCGCGAGCGAATTCGCCGAACTCATGAGGCTGGATCTGGCCAATGCAGCGATCACCCGCCTGAGCGCGGACACACCCTGGGACGTGTCAAGCAGCGCCATCAGCCCGCGCAGCGCGCTGCCGCTGGCCGTGTTGATTGCCAACGTCGACGGGCGCGAAGAGTTGCGCCTCATCGACCCACGCAGTGGCGCGGCCTATGTGCCGCCGGCTGGCGCTGCGCTGCCGGCGATGCCGGCGGGCAGCGTCACCCGCGCCGAATTCCACCCGGGCCGCAACGAACTGGCGCTGGTGGTCAACAGCGCCCAGGGCCCGGCGCAGGTGCACAGCCTGGACCTCAGCGGCCCCGGCGCGCCGCGCATCAGCGCCTGGACGCAGCCCATCGGCACCGACCGCGTCGACCTCAAGTCCCTGCCCGACCAGCAGATCGTGCGCTGGACATCGTTCGACGGCCGCAGCATCAGCGGTGTGCTCAGCCTGCCGCCAGCGCATTTTGGTGGCCGCCGCCCGGTGGTGATGATGATCCTAGAAACCGCAGTTGGACGCGCCCGAGTGGGCCGCGATGGCGTGCGCTGGCAAGGCGCGACGACGCTGCGGGCTCATGCCCGCGAGGAGGAGCAACTCCGCC
>JBBQMM010000509.1:0-3376 GCA_038328935.1 Burkholderiales bacterium | reverse complement strand
CCACTGGAGACCATCACCAACTCGCGCCCCTGCTGCGCCAACACGGCGAGCTGCCGCGACCAGTTGCCGATGGCCTGTGCGTCGACGCCACGGCCCTCATTGGTGACGAGGCTGGAACCCACCTTCACCACGATACGGCGCGCACCCTGCACCACGCCAGGCGCGGCGCCGCTGCAGATGCCGGGTGTGGCGGCAGTGTCAGCCATGGCCTGCGACATCGCCCGCGGCTTCACCGACTGCGGCATCCGGCGCAGCCGGCACAACTGAAGCAGCCGGCACAACTGACGCACCCGACGCACCCGGCACCTTGGCTGCCGCTTCGTCAACGGCATCTCCCGGCACGGGGCTGTCGAAACGCAAGTCTGGCAGGGGCGCCGTGCGCTGCTGCTCTGCCACGTGTTGATGCACACGTTCGATCAGCGGCTGCAGGCCCTCCCGCGCCAGCGCCGAGATGGCGAAGACGGGCCCTTTGTAGCGCAGACGCCGCACATAGTCTTTCACCCGCGCTTCGCGCTCGCCCTCGGGCACCATGTCCAACTTGTTGAAGACCAGCCAACGCGGCTTGGCGTGCAGCGCGGGGTCGTATTTCTTCAGCTCGGCGACGATGGCCCTGGCTTGTGTCACGGGGTCGACGCCCTCGTCAAAAGGCGCGGCATCGACCATGTGCAGCAGCAAGCGCGTGCGTTGCAGGTGACGCAAGAAGCGGTGGCCCAGACCCGCGCCCTCTGACGCCCCTTCGATGAGCCCGGGCACGTCGGCCACGACAAAGCTGCGCTCCGGGCCCACCCGCACCACACCCAGGTTGGGGTGCAGGGTCGTGAAGGGATAGTCGGCGATCTTGGGGCGGGCGTTGGAGATGGCGGCGATCAACGTGCTCTTGCCCGCGCTGGGCATGCCGAGCAGACCCACGTCGGCGAGCACACGCAGTTCCAGCCTCAGCTTGTAGGCCTCGCCGGGCCAGCCCGGGGTCTTTTGACGAGGACTGCGGTTGGTGCTGGACTTGAAGTGCAGGTTGCCGAACCCGCCATCACCCCCCTTGGCCAGCAGGCTGCGCTGGCCGTGCTGCAGCAGCTCGACCATTACCGCGCCGGTCTCGTCGTTGCTGACGATCGTGCCCACCGGCATCCTCAACTCGATCTCGGGCCCGGCGGCACCGAACTGGTCCGATCCACGGCCCGCTTCGCCATTCTTGGCTTCGTGCCGGCGTGTGTAGCGATAGTCGATGAGTGTGTTGATGTTCTGGTCGGCGACCGCCCACACGCTGCCGCCGCGACCTCCGTCGCCCCCATTGGGGCCACCGAAAGGGATGAACTTCTCGCGCCTGAAACTGGCGCAACCCGCCCCGCCATTGCCGGCCGAGACGTCGATCACTGCTTCGTCTACAAACTTCATGGCAGGGTGAGCCCGGTGAAAGTGGAAGGCCTAAACAAAGAAGCCCCGGCAAACCGGGGCTTCGCGAATCAGCGGTCGACTTGCGAAGCTTCGCTCAGGCCGGGTTGATCGAAACGGTCTGGCGGTTCAAAGAACCCTTGGTTTCGAACAGCACGGCGCCGCCTACCAACGCGAACAAGGTGTGATCCCGGCCCATGCCCACGCCCGTGCCGGCGTGGAACTTGGTACCGCGCTGGCGCACGATGATCGAGCCCGCCGAGACGGCCTGGCCGCCAAAGGCCTTGACGCCCAGCATCTTCGGCTTGGAGTCGCGGCCGTTGCGGGTTGAGCCGCCGCCTTTTTTCTGTGCCATGGTGTGAGCCCCTTATTCGCTGATTGCGCCGTTGATTGCGCCGTTGATTGCGCCGTTGATTGCGCCGTTGATCGAACCGATATGCAGCTCGGTGAAGTTCTGGCGGTGACCGCCATGCTTCTGGTAATGCTTGCGGCGACGCATCTTGAAGATGCGCACCTTGTCGTGCCTACCGTGTGCCACCACCGTGACATTCACGGTCGCACCCGCGACCCAGGGAGTCCCGACCTGCAGGTCAGCGCCGCTTCCGACTGCCAGCACCTGGTCGATCACGATTTCCTGACCCACGTCCGCAGCAATCTGTTCTACCAATATTTTTTCGCCAGCAGCAACTTTGTATTGTTTGCCGCCGGTTTTTATGACCGCGTACATGATGATGTGACCTTTGCTAAAAAACCGCGCCGCAGCAGACGCTTGCGCTCCGCGTTTGGCTCTGACATTGGCTCTGACGGGCGCTTACGCTCCGCTTTCGGCTGCAGTTTCGGCTGCAGTTTTGGCTGTAGTTTCGGCTGTATTTTGACTGTAACCAAACGGGCGCTGAACCTTGAGCCGCCGCGCAGAGCCTTTGAGTGTAGCACGGCACCACAGCCCGCACGGCCCCGGCGCCAGCAGTCTCTTCCGCGTCCCTATAATCAAAAGGTATCCACCAGATGCCCTTCGTGCTCGATACCGCGCCTGCCACCACCTCCACTGCCGATCCCACCGAAATCGCGTTGCTGCGCGTGAACGATGTGATTCGGCAGCGCCTGAGCTCGCGCGTGGCGCTGATCGACCAGATCGCTCAGTACATCATCAGCGCAGGAGGCAAGCGCATCAGGCCGCGGCTGGTGCTGCTGTTTGCCGAGGCGCTGGGTTTCGAAGGGCCCGAGACCCACGAACTGGCGGCGATTGTCGAGTTCATCCACACCGCCACGCTGCTTCACGACGATGTGGTCGACGAGTCGGCCCTGCGCAGGGGGCGCGCCACCGCCAACGCGATGTTCGGCAATGCGGCCAGCGTGCTGGTGGGCGACTTCCTGTACTCCCGCGCCTTCCAGATGATGGTGTCGGTGAACCGCATGCGCGTGCTCGACGTGCTGGCCGACGCCACCAACGTCATCGCTGAAGGCGAAGTCCTGCAGCTGATGAACATGCACGACCCCGACCTGTCGGTCGAGGACTATTTGCAGGTCATCCGTTACAAGACGGCCAAGCTTTTCGAGGCAAGCGCCCGCCTGGGCGCCGTGCTGGCAGGCGCCAACGCTGAAATCGAGGAAGCCTGCGCTGGTTATGGCCGCGCGCTGGGCACCGCCTTTCAACTCGTCGACGATCTGCTGGACTACGAAGGCAACAGCAGCGAGCTCGGCAAGAACGTCGGAGACGACCTTCGCGAAGGCAAACCCACCCTGCCTCTGTTGCTGGCGATGGAGCGCGCCAACTCCGGCGAACGCGCACTGATCCGGCATGCCATCGAAGAAGGCGAAGTTCAGGGCCTGCCGGACATTCTGGCCATCGTGCGGCGCACGGGAGCACTGGATGCGACGCGAGAAGCCGCTCGCCTGGAAACCGACCGGGCCTGTGCGATGCTGCAGGTCCTGCCCGAGTCGCGGGCGCGCCGGGCTCTGCTAGACTTGTCGGTTCGCGCGGTGCAGC
>JBBQMM010000508.1:0-3378 GCA_038328935.1 Burkholderiales bacterium | reverse complement strand
CGGCGGCATGTCGGGGTTGATGCTGCCGGCTGCGTTGGTCTGCACCAGCAGCTGCACACCCAGCGCCGCCAGCGTGCGGATGGCGCCCTTCATGCCTGCGGCGTCGCCCGACTCGTAGGTGTGCTTGCGGCCGGCCAGCACCAGCACCGGTGTGCCACCCACATGGCCCGCGCGCAGCACGCCCGCGTGGCCGGCCACACCAGCGCCTGCAGCCAGCACCGGGAAGGCGGGCAGGTCGCCGTAGGGCACTTCCACCGCACCGGTCAGTGATTGCGCAAACGGCCCCCAGCCCGACCCCAGCACCACGGCCACACGCGGCTGCAGCGCGCCCAGCCGCTGGCGCAGCATGGCGGCGCTGGCTTGCACGGTATCGTCGGTGATCGTCATGGGCCGGTGGTTGGGTGGAGGTGGTTGGGTGGAGGGGGTTGGGTGAAGGGGGTTGGGTGAAGGTGGTCCGGCAAGGGGTGTCGGGTTCGCGCGGTCAGCTGCAGGCGGGTGGCGTCGGGTGAGGATCGATGACAAGCCGTCAATCATGGCATCAACGGTGACTGCGGTGATGATTCGAGCGTCGGCAGGCGCAGCAGCGCATCCGCCTCCTCGGTCTCTCAAGTAAACAAAATATCGAAGTACAACTTCATAACCAGAAGTTGTTTTACTTCGCGAACGCCGGGCGCCATCAGGGGCCTGGGATGCTTATGAGAATCAGAACCGCCGAGTCTTTGATTTGCGGGCAACCCCAAGTGTTTCTCCGCGAAAGCCGGGGACCGACAGGGCCTGGAATGCGCTCCGGGAAAGGGGGCCAAAGCCAGCCGTGACGCCAGTCTGGTGGTCGCTTTGTCTTGCTCCCTCTCCCTTTCAGGGAGAGGGCGGGGGTGAGGGTGAATGCTTGCGCGACGGCACTGTCGGACGGCCGGCATGGCACCCTCACTTGCAGTGCGCATGCCGGCCTGCAAGCCGACATCGCTCAGCGGGCTCGCCGCATGCGGCTCGAAACCCCCGCCTCGCCCCCAACCCTCTCCCTGGAAGGGAGAGGGAGCAAAGGCCTGGCCGTGACGCCCTTTTTTCTCCGCGAACGCCGGGCGCCGACAGGGGCCTTGGATGCTCGCAGGCCATCAGCCTGTCAGCCGCGCCCCAGGTGCACCGGCCCGAAGCTGCAGGGCAACAGTTCACCCACGGTGAAGGTGGCGAGCACCGTTTGCATGTCAGCCAGCCACACGGGGCAGTCATCGGCAGCAAACTCTCGCAGCTTTTGCCGGCAGCCGCCGCAGGGGCTGACGGGCTGCCCCGGCGTGGCGGCCTCGGCGCACACGGCCACGGCCAGCACGCGCCGGCCCCCGGCGGCCACCAGCGCCGCCAGCGCCGAAGTCTCTGCGCACCAGCCCTGCGGGTAAGCCGCGTTCTCGACATTGGCACCCGCGTGGATGCGACCCTGCTCGTCCAGCACCGCGGCCCCCACCGCGAATCTTGAATACGGCGCGTAGGCACGTGCGCGGACGGCACGCGCAGCTTGCACCAACGCTTGCTGTTGAGGGTGCTGCTGCCGCGCGTCCTGTTGTGGATGCTGTTGCGCCTGCTGTTGCGCTTGCTGTTGCACTTGCTGTTGCGCGTGCTGTTGTGGATGCTGCTGGCCGTCCGCGGACGGCACGCCCTCCGCCCCAGCTTCAACGTTCTTTGACATAAGGCCTCCCCAAAGCGTGCGGTGCCACCGCCTTGCCGATGAAACCGGCCAGCAGGATGACGGTCAACACATAAGGCAGCGCCTGAATGGCCTGCACCGGCACAGCGCCGCCGCCCCACGCGTCGGGCAACTGCACGCCCTGCATGCGGATGCTCACGGCGTCGAGAAACCCAAACAGCAAACAGGCCCACAGCGCGCCCACCGGGTGCCACTTGCCGAAGATCAGCGCCGCCAGCGCCATGTAGCCGCGGCCGGCCGTCATGTGCGGTATGAAGCTCGGGTTCTGCGCCAGCACGATGTAGGCGCCGGCCAGCGACGACAGCACGCCGTTCAATGCGAGTGCTTGATAACGCAGCCGCTTCACCGACACGCCGGCCGCGTCGACCATGGCCGGGTTCTCGCCGGCCGCACGCAGGCGCAAGCCGAAGCGCGTGCGGTACAGCAGCCACCACACGGCGCCCACCAGCGCCAGCGTGCCATAAACCATCACGTTGTGGCCGAAAAACGCCAGCGCCAGCGCCCGGCCCACCAGCGGCACTTGCGCCACCACCTCGCCGGCGCCCGCAAACCAGCCGTCCAGGCGCACGTTGGCCGGCACCGGCGGCGTCTGCCCACCCTGGGCGAACCAGGCAATGCCGAGCACCACCGTCAGGCCCGCAGCCGTCATCGTGATGGCCATGCCCAGCACCACCTGGTCGCCGCGGTGGCTGACGCAGGCGTAACCGTGCAGCATCGACAACGAAAGGCCCACCAGCAGCGCAGCCACCAGCGCCAGCGCCAGCGAACCGGTGCTGACGCCGACGGCGGCGGTGGCAAACGCGGTGGCCAGCATCTTGCCTTCCAGCCCGAGGTCGATGACGCCCGAACGCTCACACAACACGCCGGCCAGCGCGCACAGGATCAACGGCACGCTGACGCGAAGCGTGCTGGCGATGATGCTGCCGACCAGAACCTCGTCCATCAGGCGCCCGTCTTCGCTGCCGCAGGGCGCCCGCCGCCGGCTGCGCGCCACAGCTTGTACAGGGCCGGCGCCGCCACCTGCGCCATGGCACCGGCAAAGAGCACGATCAGGCCCTGCAGCATGAACACCATGTCGCGGCTGAAGCCGTTGATCTCGAACGCCAGCTCCGACCCGCCCTGGTACAGCGCACCGAACAGCAGCGCAGCCAGCACGATGCCCAGCGGGTGGTTGCGGCCGATCAGGCTGACGGCGATGCCGGCAAAGCCGGCGCCGGCCACGAAATCGGGCAACAGGCGGCCGTGCACGCCAACGATCTCGTTCACGCCCACCAAGCCGGCCAGCGCGCCCGAAGCCGCCATCGAGGCCAGCATCAACCAGCGCGGCCGCATGCCGGCATACAAGGCCGCCTCGGGGGCGAAACCGACTGCCCGCAAGGCATAGCCGCCGCGTGTCTTCCACAGCGCCAGCCAGCTGCACAGCACGGCGGCGGCGGCCAGCAGCACGCTCAGGTTCAGCGGTGTGCGCGGCCAGGCGATGCCCAGCCAGCCCAGCGCTTCGTGCATGCCCGGCACGCGCGCGCTGGCCGCAAAGGCGGCGCTTTCAGGCGTCATGTTGCCGGGCTCTTTCAGGGTGTTGACCAAGAGGTAGCTCAACAAGGCCGCGGCGATGAAATTGAACATGATGGTGGTGATGACGGTGTGGCTGCCGCGCCAGGCCTGCAGCGCGCCGGGCACTCCGC
>JBBQMM010000507.1:0-3389 GCA_038328935.1 Burkholderiales bacterium | reverse complement strand
GCGGTCATCGGTGCGGGCCACCGACTCGTCGGCTGGTCTCAGCCGCGGGCCATCGACCATGAAGGCACCACCGACGGCGGACAGCCGGCTGGCCAACATCTCCAGCAGGCTTGGCGCCAGGTGGGCGTGCGCTGGCGGCAGGGCGGCCAGCCAGGGTTCGATCTGGTCTTCGTGGAGGTCCAGCGCCTCGTCGAGCAGTCGGCTCAGCAGGGGCAGGTCGGCGGGATTGAGGGCCATGGCGGTGTCGGGGAGCGGGTCTTCCTCTTCAGACGGCTTGCCTGGGTGGAACCGGACATCGCCGTCGCTCAGGTCTTCAGCATCGCGCCCAGCAGCATGCGCGCCTTGTCCCAGTCCCGGCGCACGGTGCGGTCGGTGAGGTCCAGCGCTTCGGCGATCTCGGTTTCGCTGTAGCCGCCAAAGTAGCGCATCTCCACCACCTTGGCCAGCCGCGGCTCGGCCTCGGCCAGCGCCTCGAGTGCTTCGTGCACCTGCAACAGTTCGTCTTCTCCGGCGGGCAGGTTGTCAGCAATCTGGGTGTTCAGCGTCAGGCGCTGCAGGTCGCCGCCGCGGCGCTCGGCCTGGCGCTCGCGCACCGCATCGATGATCACCGAGCGCATCACGCGGCTGGCGTAGGCAAAGAAGGCGCGGCGGTCTTCGCTGCGCATTTGGCCGGCATTCAGGAAGCGCAGGTAGCTTTCGTGGACGAGCGCGGTGGTGTCGAGGCAGGTATTGCGGCCGCCGTCACGCAGCCGGCTGCGCGCCAGCTTGCGCAACTCGCCGTAGGCGGCGGCGAACAGCGCATCGCGCGCACCTGGCTCGTCCGCGTTCATAGCCCGTATCAGTTCGCTGATGTCGTCCACGCCGACCCCTCCCAAGATGATGCCTGCAAATCCTAGGCGCAAATCCGGACTCCTGGTTGCATTTCCAATGCTGCCGGGGGTGCTCGAGCGCTCAAGCACAGTGTGAAGGCGCGACGTCGCACCGCACGGGATTGATGCCAGAGTGGGGCACGTCTTCGCCATCACTATCACCATCACCATCACCGTCGCTGCCGCCGCAGGCAGCAAGCGACAGCAACAGGACCAGCACCAGCGAGGCAGTCAGCGACTTCTTCATGATGGTCACCTGGAGCGGCGCTCAAGAGCGACGCCCAGGGGCCCGTGCACTGGCGGCGTTCTGCGCCACCGGCGCCGCGTGTTTGGCGGCCATCAGCGTGTCGGCCTTCGAGGTGTAGTGCGCCGACAACCCCAGTTGGCTGCCCAGGGAAAGGGCCGAGACCACCACGGCGGCGCAAAGGGCGCACAGTCGTGTCATGGCGTTGTTGCGAGCGATGCTTGTGAACATGGTCTGCTCCATCTGGTTCAGGGAAGCTGCGATTCAGCTTCCCTCCCTTGAACAGACGCTGTGCGGTGTGTGGACCGGACAAACACCTCGAATGGCGCAGGGAGCCTGACGATGACGACGGCCACGCGCCCTGGATCTGCTGGTTCTCCCAAAACGACCCGGCCGATGGATCGTCGCAGCGACCTGTCTCGATCCTCCCGATCTTGCGACCTACCCGGTGCGGACGATGAGCCGGTGCACCTGCGGCGCGTCAGCAAGTTTCGGCGTGCCGCCCAGCCTCGCCCGCAGCAGCTCCCAATCCACATCGGCGCCGCCGCATCGATAAGCATGCGCTGCACGCGTGAAGGGCAGCATCTGGCCGTCGAGTTCCAGATGCACCGGTCCGCAACCCGCGGGCCCGGGTCGGTATTCGATCTCGAAGGCGTGGCCGGCCAGTTCCAGCTGCGCGCGCAGGCCGGTCAGCGCGGTGGGCATCACCGGATCCAGATGCAGGCAGCGCGCCAGCCGCCGCACGCCCAGGAAGCAGCCGTTGATGAGGCCCAGGGCGATGCCCGGGCCGCTGGAATAGACGCGCCAGCCGCCTTCGAGCGCGACCTCGCCGCTGGCGATGCGTGCGTAATGGTCCTGCGCTTCGTAGCGGTCGGCAAAGGCCGCGTCGCTGCTGCTGTAGTAGCAGTTGGCCTGGCGCAGCCCGGCGCTGGCCACGCGCTGGCGCAGCGCGATCGGGTGCGCCTGCGCCAGCGCGGCGAAGAACTTGTCGGCCAGCCCCAGGTGGGCCAGCGTCTCGGCCCAGCGCAGGTGGGCGTGCATGTACATCACGCCGATCTCGCGGCCGAAGCAGGCACTGCTCTCGGCACGCTGAAACAGGAGCTGCGGGCCACCGCGATAGGGCAGCGGACGGTCGAACAAACGCGCGCCATCGGGGCCGAGCAGATGCTTTTCGATCAGCCGCAAGTGCTCGGCCGCCTGCGCCGGGGTGAGCAGGCCTTCGAGGATGGCGTGCATCATCGGCAGCAGGCTGTAATGCACGCCGGTGAGCTTGTCCTGCGGGTGCAGCAGCAACTCAGGCAAAGGCGGTGGCAAAGGCGGTGGCAGGGGCGGTGGCAGGGGCGGTGGCAGGGGCGGTGGCAAAAGTGGCGGCAATACCGGCGGCAGTACAGGCGGCAGGCTGTGGCCCGCGGGCCCTTCCAGGTCGGCCGCAGGCTGTTCGGCAAACAGCGCATAGCCTGCGACCACGCCGTCGCAAACCAGCAGGCGCTGGAAGTCGGCTTTCACCGCGGCTGCTTCGGCCAGCAACACTGCACAGTGCGCGAAGTACGCGCTGCCGTGCAGCGCTGCGGCCAGCGTGTGCAGCATCTGGTGGTGCAGCGTCACCGTCCAGGCGCTGCTCATGCGCTCACGCAGGGCGGGGTCGGCCGGTTGCAGCGAATCGTTCCAGTCGCCATGACCGTAGGCGGCCAGGTGCGTGCCGGCAATGCGCCGCTGGCGAATCACCTCCAGCGCGCGCTGCACATGCAGCCACAGGCTGGCCTGCTCCGGGCTGACACCGTCTGCCGCATGGAACGGCAGCGCCTCTTCGAGCAGTCCGAAGTCGCCGCTGGCCAGCAGGTAACGCGCCAGCGCCAACAGCGGCCAGAAGACGATGTCGCCGTGCGAATCGCCGGCGCGGATGTCGCGGTCGCGCTCGAAGAACATGAACCACTGCGGCCAGTCTCCGCTGGCGTCCTGCGCGGCAAATACGCGCAGCAGCAGGTCGCGCACCGGTGCGTTGCTGCCCAGCGCCAGCAGCATCTCCAGCGGGCCCTGGCAGACATCGCGCGTGCCCCAGCCGCCGCCGGAAAACTGCTCCAGCCCACGCGGCGCCAGGTAGTGCACCAGCGCGTTGTGCAGGTACCAGGGTGTGATGTGCAGCAGCTGGCTCGCGGCTGCAGCCAGGGTGCTGGATGCAGGGGCTTGCCAGCCGGGCAGCGCCAGGGTTTGCACGCTGCCAGGCGCTGGTGGCTGCGCGGCCAGCAGCTGGCCGACGATGCGCAGGCCGAAGTGCG
>JBBQMM010000506.1:0-3394 GCA_038328935.1 Burkholderiales bacterium | reverse complement strand
GACGACATGGGTGCCATCGCCGCGCAGCGCCATGCGCGCCGCGTTGATGGCCTTCACCGAGGCGATGGCGTTGCGCTCGATGCAGGGTATCTGCACCAGCCCGCCCACGGGGTCGCAGGTGAGGCCCAGGTGGTGCTCCATGCCGATCTCGGCAGCGTTTTCCACCTGTTCCGGTGTACCGCCCGTCACCGCGCACAGCGCGCCGGCGGCCATGCTGCAGGCGACCCCCACTTCGCCCTGGCAGCCCACCTCGGCGCCGCTGATGCTGGCGTTTTCCTTGTACAGCAGGCCGATGGCGGCCGCGGTGAGCAGGAAGTCCACCACGCCGCGGTCGTTGGAACCGTGAAAGAAACGCGTGTAGTAATGCAGCACCGCCGGCACGATGCCGGCTGCGCCGTTGGTGGGCGCGGTGACGACGCGGCCGCCAGCGGCGTTTTCTTCGTTCACCGCCAGTGCGTACAGGTTCACCCAGTCCAGCACCTGCAGCGGGTCGCGCAGCGCCTGCTCGGGCTGCGAGAGGAGGTCGCGGTACAGCTTGGCGGCACGGCGCTTGACGAAAAAACCACCGGGCAGGACGCCGTCAGTGGCGCAGCCGCGTTTCACGCAGGCCTGCATCACGGTCCAGATGCGCAGCAGCCCGCTGTCGATCTCGGCGTCGCTGCGCCAATGCCGTTCGTTGCCGCGCATCACATCGGCGATGGTGCCGCGCACTTCGCGCGTGCGCTGCAGCAGTTCGGCGCCGCTGTGAAACGGGTGTGCCAGCACGGTGGTGTCGGGTGCGATCACCTTGTGCCTGGCGCCGTCGGCCGCCACTTCTTCACTGACGACGAAGCCGCCGCCCACCGAGTACCAGGTACGGTTGGCCAGTTCGCTGCCCGCCGCGTCCAGCGCAATGAAGCGCATGCCGTTGGCATGAAAGGGCAGCGTTTCACGGCGGTGGAACTTGAGGTCTTCCTTTTCGATGAACGGGATGCGGTGCTCTCCCAGCAGCGGCAATTCGGCGTTGGCGCGCATGGAGTTGATCAGTTCGGGCACGGCGTCGACGTCCACCGTGTCGGGCTCGTGACCGGCCAGCCCCAGCAGCACCGCCTTGTCGGTGCCATGGCCCTTGCCGGTGGCTCCCAGCGAGCCGTAAAGCTGGCTGCGCACGCGCGCCGTGCGCGCCAGCAGCCCGTCATGCTGCAGTTGGCGTGCAAACAGGCGCGCAGCACGCATGGGCCCCACGGTGTGGCTGCTGCTGGGGCCGATGCCGATCTTGAAGAGGTCGAAGACGGAGACGGCCATGCCTCAGGTCTCGTACTCGCGCAGCGGCACGCAGCTGCAGAACAGGTTGCGGTCGCCGTACACGTTGTCCACCCGCCCCACCGGCGACCAGTATTTCTGCTGGCGCAAGCCGGGCACCGGATAAGCCGCTTCCTCTCGTGAATAGGGGTGCAGCCACTCGGCCTTCAACAGCGAAGCCGCCGTGTGCGGCGCGTTCTTCAACGGGTTGTCGTCCTGCGGCCAACCGCCGTGCTGCGCGCCCGCCTCGACCTTGCTGATCTCGTGGCGGATGGCGATCATGGCGTCGCAGAAGCGGTCCAGTTCGGCGCGGGGCTCGCTTTCGGTGGGCTCGATCATCAGCGTGCCGGCGACCGGGAAACTGAGCGTGGGCGCGTGGAAGCCGTAGTCGATGAGCCGCTTGGCCACGTCTTCGGCGCCCACGCCGCTGCTCTTGGCCAATGGGCGGATGTCGATGATGCATTCATGCGCCACGCCGCCGCCCTTCAGCGCGGCGTTGCCACTGCTGTACAGCACAGGGTAGTGGTCGGCCAGCCGCGCTGCGATGTAGTTGGCTGACAGGATGGCCACCTCGGTGGCGTCGCGCAGGCCCTCGGCGCCCATCATGCGGCAGTACATCCAGCTGATGGGCAGCACGCCGGCGTTGCCCAGCGGCGCCGCGCTGACGGCGCCGACGCTGTGCTCACCGCCAACGCCGGCCGTGCGGTGCGCGGGCAGAAACGGCACCAGGTCGGCCACCACCGCCACCGGCCCCACGCCCGGCCCGCCACCGCCGTGCGGGATGCAGAAGGTCTTGTGCAGGTTGAGGTGGCTCACGTCGCCGCCGAACTCGCCCGGCGCGGCCACGCCGACCAGCGCGTTCATGTTGGCGCCGTCCACGTAGACGCGGCCACCGTGCTGGTGCACCAGCGCGCACAGCTCCTTCACCCGCACCTCGAACACGCCGTGCGTGCTGGGGTAGGTGATCATCACCGCGGCCAGCTGCGCACTGTGCTGCTCGCACTTCGCCTTCAGGTCGTCCATGTCGACGTTGCCCATGGCGTCGCAGCGCGTGACGACCACCGTCATGCCTGCCATCTGCGCACTGGCCGGGTTGGTGCCATGCGCGCTTTCGGGTATCAGGCAGATGTTGCGGTGGCCTTCGCCGCGGCTGTCGTGCCAGGCCTTGATGACCAGCAGGCCGGCGTATTCGCCTTGCGAGCCGGCGTTGGGCTGCAGGCTCACGCCGGCGTAGCCGGTGGCCTGGCTCAGCCAGGCGCAGAGTTGGTCGTTCAGCGCCCAATAACCCGCCAGTTGGTGGCGCGGCGCGAAGGGGTGCACCTGCGCAAACTCGGGCCAGGTGATGGGGATCATCTCGCTGGTGGCGTTGAGCTTCATCGTGCAGCTGCCCAGTGGGATCATGCTGCGGTCCAGCGCCAGGTCCTTGTCGCTCAGGCTGCGGATGTAGCGCAGCATCTCGGTTTCGCTGTGGTAACGGTTGAACACCGGATGCGTCAGGTAAGCGCTGGTGCGACGCAGCGCAGGGGGGATCATCGTTTCGATGCCTTTGTCGAAGGCAGCCAGGTCGGGCAGCGGCTGCCCCGGCTTGGCGAACAGCGCCCACAACGCGCAGATGTCGTCTCGCGTCGTCGTCTCGTCCAGCGCGATGCCGAGCATGGTGTCGCCCCACTCCCGGTAGCGGCGCAGGTTCATGCCGGCGCTCACGGCACGCGCGGCAATGTCCGCCGTGGCATCACCGGTGTCGAGCGTCAGCGCGTCGAAGGCGCTCTCGCTGCACACCGTCACGCCCAGGTCGCGCAGGCCCTGCGCCAGCACCGCGGTGTAGCTCGCCACACGCAGCGCGATGCGCTTCAGACCCGCGGGCCCGTGGTAGACCGCGTACATGCTGGCGATGACCGCCAGCAGCACTTGCGCGGTGCAGATGTTGCTGGTGGCCTTCTCGCGGCGGATGTGCTGTTCGCGCGTCTGCAGCGCCAGCCGGTAGGCGGTGTGGCCGTGCACGTCCACGCTGACGCCCACCAGCCGCCCGGGCAGGCTGCGCTTGAATTCGTCGCGGCAGGCCAGATAAGCGGCGTGCGGGCCACCACCGCCCATCGGCACACCGAAGCGCTGT
>JBBQMM010000505.1:0-3406 GCA_038328935.1 Burkholderiales bacterium | reverse complement strand
CCATCGACGGCGCCGCCGCTGACGCACTGCGCAAGAGCAGCCCGTTTTTCTCGCCCGACAACATCGCGGCCGACACCTACAAAGGCGTGGCTGCGGTGAACACGCTTTCCGTGGGCGCGCAGTGGGTCACCAGCGACAAGGCCGACACCAACACGGTGTATGAAATCACCAAGGCGCTGTTCAGCGCTGAGGCTCAGAAGCAATTGGCCAGCGGCCACGCCAAGGGCAAGTTCATCACCAAGGAAAACGCCGTGCGCGCTGCCGGCATTCCGTTTCACCCGGGTGCCGAGAAGTTCTACAGGGAAGCCGGGCTGCTGAAGTAGGGCCGCCAGCACATCGCCCGCATAGCGCCCGCATAGCGCCCGCATAGCGCCCGGCCTGAGGGGCAGCCTGAACGGCTGCCCTTTTTATTTTCCGAAGGAAAGTCATCCACCATGACCCCTGCCCTGCCCGACGACAAGGCGCTCGCCGAACTCGAACAGAAGTACGACCCCGAGATGCGCTTTCGGCCGCTGACGGCCGTGGCCGCCACGGTGGTGGGCGGGGTGCTGCTGCTGCTGTCGGGGTTCCACTACTACACCGCAGGCTTCGGCTTGCTGCACGAGGTGACGCACCGGGGCGTGCACCTGGCGTTGGTGCTGGGGTTGATTTTTCTGGTCTTTCCGCATCGCCATGCGCTGCTGGAGAAAACGGCCGTGCACCGCCTCGGCGCACCGGGCAACGTGCCCTGGTTCGACTGGCTGCTGGCGGCTGCCGTGGCGGCATCGGTGCTGTACATACCCTACATCTTCGATGACCTGACCTTCCGCGTCGGCAACCCGCTGGCCATTGACGTGGTGATGGGCAGCATCCTGATTCTTGCGCTGCTGGAAGCCACGCGCCGCAGCATGGGCTGGCCGCTGCCCATCATCGCCATCGCCTTCATGGCCTATGCGCTGGCGGGGCCGGTGTTTCCGGGGCTTTTGAAACACGCCGGCGCCAGCTGGAGCCAGCTCATCAACCACCAGTACCTGACCAGCCAGGGCGTGTACGGCGTGGCGGTGGGCGTGGTGGCGACCTACGTGTTTCACTTCGTGCTGTTCGGCGTGCTGGCCACGCGCGTCGGCCTGGGGCAGCTGTTTCTGGACGTGGCGAGCACGGTGGCCGGGCGCTACGCCGGCGGACCGGCCAAGGTCAGCGTCTTCGGCTCGGCGATGTTCGGCATGCTGTCGGGCAGCAGCGTGGCCAACGCGGTGACGGTGTGCTCGCTGACCATCCCGGCGATGATCCGCGTCGGCTACAAGCGCGAATTTGCCGGCGCCGTGGAAGCCGCTTCATCCACCGGCGGGCAGATCACGCCGCCGGTGCTGGGTGCGGCAGCGTTCCTGATGATCGAGTTCCTCTCGGTGCCCTACCAGACCATCATCATCGCGGCCGCCATACCGGCGTTCATGCACTTCTTCGGCGTCTTCATGCAGGTGCACTTCGAGGCCAAGCGCTTCGGCCTGCGCGGGTTGACGGAAGAAGAAATGCCCAAGCTGCGGCAAAGCCTGCGCGACCGCTGGCCCACGCTGATACCGCTGGTGCTGTTGATCAGCATCCTGGTCAGCGGCCGCACACCGTACCTGGCGGCGTTCACCGGCATCACTTCTTGCGCCATCGTGGGCCTGTGCACGCGCGTGGGCGGCAACACGGCGCGCCACTGGGGCCTGCTGGCGGCGTTGCACGCGGTGCTGCTGGTGGTGGTGTTCGGAGGCATCGAAAACGGCAACCTCAAGCTCGGCATCTTCGTCGCCGCCATGGTGGCCACACCGTTCCTGCTGAAGGCCCTGAAGGTCGATGGCCGCATCGGCACGCCAGCGCTCATCGAGGCTTTCAGCACCGGTGCCAAGTACGCGCTGGCCGTGGGCGCCGCGGCAGCCACCGTGGGGCTGGTGATCGGCGTCGTCACGCTCACGGGCGTGGGCTTCAAGCTCAGCATCCTGATCACCGGCGCGGCGCAGGCGGTGGCCGGCGGCGTGGGTGCGTTGATACCCGCGAGCCTGGTGGACCCCAAGTCGCTGACGCTGCTGGTGGCGCTGGTGATGACGGGGCTGGTGTGCATCCTGCTGGGCGCCGGCATCCCCACCACCGCCAACTACATCATCATGGTCACGGTGGCCGCTCCCACGCTGGTGCAACTGGGCGTGGAGCCGCTGGTGGCGCACTTCTTCGTCTTCTACTACGGCGTGCTGGCCGACATCACGCCGCCGGTGGCGCTGGCCGCCTACGCGGCCGCGGGCATGGCCGGCAGCGACCCGTTCAAGACCGGCAACACGGCATTCCGACTCGGCCTGGCCAAGGCGCTGGTGCCCTTCGTGTTCGTGTTCTCGCCCAGCCTCTTGATCGTGGCCAAGGGCTTCACGGGTTACGACTTCGTGGTCACCTTCGTGGGCTGCGTGCTGGGCATCACGCTGCTGGCGGCGGCCCTGAGCAAGTTCATGCTGGTGGAGATGACGCGGGCCGAGCAGGCGCTGTGCCTGGCCGCCGCGCTGCTGATGATTGCGCCAGGGCTGGTGCCCACGCTGGTCGGCGCGGCACTGGCCCTGCCAGTGCTGCTGCGTCAGGTGACCGTGCACCGAAGACTGCTGGCTACGGGTTAACGTGGAGCTGCCCCGAATCATGAAAGTTAGGCGCGGCCCGCGTCACGCGTCACGTGGGCGGCAGGCGCCTGACGGCCTGGTCCGCCACCTGTGGCAGCCAGTCCTGCAGCGGGCCCAGCCCTGGCAGCAGTAACTGCGGCGCCAGTTCTGACAGCGGCCACAGCACAAAACGCCGCTGGTGCAGGCGCGGGTGCGGCAGCGTCAACTGCGGGCTGTGGCACACCTGGTGGCCATACAGCAGGATGTCCAGGTCCAGCGTGCGCGGCGCGTTGCGATAGGGCCGCTGGCGGCCGGCCTCGGCTTCCAGGCGCTGCAGCGCCGCCAGCAGTTCCAGCGGCGACAGCAGCGTGCGCACGCGCGCCACGGCGTTGATGAATTCCGGGCCCTGGGCGTCCACCGGAGCCGATGCGTACAGGCTGGACAAGGCCAGCAACTGCGACTGCGGCAACCCGGCCAATGCCTGCGCGGCGGCCCGGACTGTGCCGGCAGCATCGCCCAGATTGGCGCCCAGGCCGATGTAGACCTTAGAGGCTGAGAGTTTTTTGAGCGTGCCAGAGCGGCGCGTCAAAAGGCGTCCGATCCAGGCGCAAAGCACAGCCATAGCCTGGCTATGGCGCGCATTTGCAAACGACCAGCGGGCGTCTTTTGGCGTGATGAGTGGGCACGATTGAAAGACTCTCAAGTAAACAAAATATCGAAGGACAACTTCATAACCAGAAGTTGTTTTACTTCGCGAACGCCGGGCGCCGACAGGGGCCTGGGATGCTCATGAGAAACAAAACTTC
>JBBQMM010000504.1:0-3425 GCA_038328935.1 Burkholderiales bacterium | reverse complement strand
GTTGCCGGCGTTGCGCCAAACCAGGGCAGCCAGCCAGCGTGCATAGCGCCGGCGCAGCGGGCTCCAGTCGGGCTGTTCCAGCGCCTGCATGCGCAGAAGCAGCGGCGCCAGCTCGGCCGGGCGTGTCAGCCGCAGCAGCAGTTGCGACAGCAGGTACAGGTTGAAGGTCTCGCCGACGGCGTCACCGCCTTCGCGGTGCAGGCGCACCGCTTCCAGCAACACCGGTTCGGCTGCTGCCGGCGCCACCAGCATGCCATGCACGGCCAACACGCCGAGCGCCTGGCCGTGGGCTGCGCGCAGTGCGAGCGGCAACGCCGGGGTCACGAACGCACTAACCGCGACGTGCCAGCGCAGCGCCTCGTGTTTGAGGCCGCTGCGCTGCCAGAACAGCGCCGCCGCGCCGGCCAGGGCCACTGCAGCATGCGGGTCGCGCTGCACGCTGTGGCGCAGGGCGAGGCGCAGGTTGTCGGCCTCGGGCAACAGCGCGGCGGTCCATGCCGCCGGCGGCTGGTCGTGCACGGTCTGCTGGCTGTGCAGCAACAACGCCAGAACCCACTGCTGGTGGCGGCCGTTCAGGGCCTGCGTTTCGCCTGCCGCAGCCAGCTTTTCGGCGGCAAAGCTGCGTATCGTGTTCAGCAAGCGCAGCCGCTGCGGTGCCACCGCGCCGGCCACGCTGGTGCGGCCCGTGCGGCCCGCCCGGCGACGTTCCGGCGCCGCGTCGGCAGTCGCGTCGGCAACCAGCAGCGATTTGTCGAGCAACGAAGCCAGCGCATCGACGACGGCCCAGCGGTCGAGCGCGTCGTCGGCCAACACAGCCTGCGCTGCCTCGAGCGAGAAGCCGCCGCCGAAAACGGCCAGCCGTCGCAGCACCACGCCTTCGGTGGGCGTGAGCAGGCCATGGCTCCACTGCAGCATGGTGCGCAAGCTGCGCTGGCGCGGCGTGGCGGCTTCGGCGCCCTGGTTCAGCAAGTCCAGCCGCTGCGCCAACCTGGCGGCGATGCCGGGCACACCGAGAAGCGGCACGCGCGCGGCTGCCAGCTCCAGGGCCAAAGGCAGACCGTCGAGCGCGCGGCAGACAGCACCCACTGCCACCAGATCGGCCCCGGCCGGCGCGAAGCCGGGGTCGTGTGCCCGCACGCGCTGAACGAACAACTCCACCGCATCGCTGCCCGCAGCGCCCGCGTACGCAGCGGGGCATTGCAGCGGGGCCAGCCGCAGCAACTGCTCGCCGGGCAACCGCAGCGGCTGTTGCGACGTGGCCAGCACATGCACGCCGCTGGCGCCTGATTGCAGCGCCTGCACCAGCAGCGCCACGCTGTCGAGCAGATGTTCGCAGTTGTCCAGCACCAGGAGGCGCCGGCTGCAGTGCAGCGACTGCGCCAAGGACTGCACGTCACGGCCAGCAGCGGCAGCCATTTGCAGGGCCTGCGCAATGGCCCCGCAGAGGGCGGCACCGTCGGCGAGCGCATCGAGTCTGACCACATCCACGGTGCATCCGGCTTCGGACAGCGCGGCAGCGACGTCCAACGCCAGCCGCGTCTTGCCGACGCCGCCTGGACCGACCAGCGTGATCAAAGGCTGCGTGGCCAGCAGGCGCTGCAGAATCGCGCGGTCTGCACTGCGGCCGATCAGCGCGGCTGTCGCGGCAGGCCTGCGAGCCGCCGGCAGGGTCTTCGCTGATCCTCGCGGCGACGGTGGCTCAGACGGTGTGCCTAGCGGAACTTCATCGGGCGGACTATTGGGCGCGCGACGCCCAGCAGCCACAGGCGGCGGCAAGGCACGCAGATGCGGCTTCCGAGGCGGCTGCGCCTGCCAGTGTAGGGAGCCGGTCACGGTCGCTGGCGCGCCGATGAAGCGGTAGCCCCGTTGCGCCACAGTCTCGATCCACTGCGGGTTCCAGGCGTCGTCGCCGAGGCGCTGGCGGACGATGTTGACGGCGCCCTTAAGTGTCGATTCGCTGACATGGCGGTGGCCCCAGACCGCATCCAGCAACGCGTGCTTGGCGACCAACTGCCCCGGCCGATGCGCCAAGTGGCACAGCAGCGCAAACGGCCGCGGCGGCAGGTGCAGCGGCTGCCCGTCGCGCTGCAACCGCGCGGCCTCAGCGTCGAGCAAGAACGGGCCGAAACGCAACGGCTGCAACGACAGCGCGGGCAAACTCGGGCCGCCGGAGGGCGACGCGGGTGGATCCAGCAGCAGCCCACTCATCGTTGCCTTTCGCGCAGTGCCCACAACGCCGCAGGCATGTGGATTTTTACGGCGTCTGGGCTATCTGCACAGCGCGAAAAGAGGGTCAGACTACATTTTGGCCTGCAGATTTACGGAGAAACTGCCTATGGACAAGACGGGGCACGAGCAGCCGCTGGACGACAAAAACTGGCGCCTGCTGATCGCACTGCAACGTGACGGCCGCAGCGCGCTGAAAGCGCTGAGCGTGGCAGCGGGCCTGTCGATCGCGGCCACCGCCGAGCGGCTGAAGCGGCTGCTCGACAGTGGCGTAGTCAGCAGAATCGGCGCCGAGTTGGACCCGCGCGCCTGCGGCTACTCGGTCAGCGCGATGGTCGGCATCACCGTGCTCCAACCGGGCAAGAAAGCCTTGCTCGACCGGCTTCGCCATGCGCCCGAAGTGCTTGAGTGCCACCACGTCACGGGTGCCGACTCCTACCTTATGACGGTGGTAGCACGTGACCTGCCCGACCTGGAACGTTTTCTCGGCACCATCAACGTCTATGGCGAGACGCGCACATCGGTCGTGTTCTCGACGCCAATCGCGCGCCGTGGCGTGGTGCGGCCCGGTAGCAGCAAGCGAGTTGGCTGACCGGCGCGGGCGGTACGACGAGGCAACCGCCGACATTGGATTCGAAGACGATGGTGCGTGCGGCCCGAGGAGGATAGGCCTTTCAAACGCCCTTTTTCCTCCCCGGAACACCCCCCCCGCCGAGCTCTCGGACACGAACCCAAGTGGTTGTTGCGCGCGGCACCAGCCCGTTGAACACTGATCGCAGCCCCAAAGGGTGTCGTTCGTAGCGCTTGCCTTCGGGTTTTCACGGGCGACGTGGCCTCAAACCTCGGCCTTGCAAAGCCCAGACGCAGCCGATCTCCGCAGCTCCGTCATCGGGGCCGCCTGATTGGCGAGTGTTCGCGACGGTCAGGCCGCTTGCAGCTGCGACCGACGGGCTGGCGCACGCGGGGGGCGCCCGGGCTTGCGCGTGATGTAGCGGCACAGCTGCTCCAGCGCCTGGCGATCATTGGCAGCGCAGCGCACGGCTGCGTGCTGCTCTGTTTCCGTCGATGTCGGCGCACAGCCTCTGCTTGAGGTCTGCGTCCCTGGGCATCGCGCCTTGAACCGTCAGCACCTTCTGGCCGGCGCGTGGGCCGAAGGCGATGCGGTAAGTGCAGGCGGCGGCCTGCAACGGCCTGAGCAC
>JBBQMM010000503.1:0-3427 GCA_038328935.1 Burkholderiales bacterium | reverse complement strand
AGCCTGCACACCGTGGCCACGCCCGCCGCTCCACCCGCTGTCCCACCCACCGCCACCAGCCCTGAACGCTGGGTGCTGGGCCGCCACGCCACCGACCTGCAGGCCCTGCAGGCGCTGCTGGGCCGGGCACCGGTGGCGCTGCTGGGCGCCTGCCGTGCGCATGCCGATGTGCTGCTCGCCACGGGCCTGCACACGGTGGCCGACCTGCAGGCGCTGCCGCGCGACGGCGTGTCGCGGCGCTTCGGCCAGGCGGTGCTGGACGAGCTGGACCGCGCGCTGGGCCGGCAGAAAGACCCGCGCCGCTGGCTCACGCCGCCACCGGTTTTTGAAAGCCGCCTGGAGCTGTACGCCCGCGCTGAAAGCACCGACCAGGTGCTGTACGGCGCCGCGGTGCTGCTGGCGCGGCTGGTGGCCTGGGCGCAGGCGCGCCAGGGCCGCGTGGGCGCTTTCACGCTGCGCATGCTGCATGAACGCCAGCGCAGCCAGGAGCGCGGCGAAACCCCTGCCGCCACCGATTTGCACGTGCCGCTGGCCGAGCCGGCGCTGGACCCCGTGCACCTGCAGCTGCTGCTGCGCGAGCGCCTGGCCCACTGCACGCTGGCCGCACCCACGCTGGAACTGCAACTGCTGTGCCGCCACCTGGTGGCCGCACCGGCACCCAACGGCGAGCTCTTCCCCACCAGCAGCAGCCGGGCCGAAGGCCTGGTGCGGCTGCTGGAACGTCTGTGCGCGCGCCTGGGGCCCGAGCAGGTGCACCGTGTGCTGCCGGTGGCCGACTTCAGGCCCGAGCGCTCCAGCGTCGCGGTGCCGGCGCAGGGGCCGCTGCCTGCGGTGCCCGCCGCCGCCGCAGCTGCGGCGGCCGCCGCCGTGGCCGAACGCAACCCGCACGGCCCGCCGCCGCTGCCGCTGCACCGCCCGGTGTGGCTGCTGCCCGAACCCTTGCCGCTGGCCGAACACGAGGCCCTGCCGCTGGTGCAAGGGCGGGCGCTGCAGCTGCTCAGCGGCCCCGAACGCATCGAAACCGGCTGGTGGGACGCCGCCATGGTGGCGCGCGACTACTTCATCGGCATGGCCGAAGACGGCTGCCTGGTCTGGGTCTTCCGCGACCGCGTGCCGGCAGCCTCGGGCGAGGTGCATTGGTACCTGCAAGGCCGTTTTGGTTGAACAGCAGATGCCCCCTGATCGAGCGTCCACGCCCCCGTCTGCGACCCGTGCCCACACTCCTAGAATGGCGCCGTGGACATCCATCAAATGCAGGTGCGTTACGACCCGGCCGCCGACCGGATCTTGTGGCACGTCCGCACACAGGCCGGCGAGATGTTTTCGGCCTGGCTGACGCGCCGCATGTTCAGCCAGATCTGGCGCCCGTTCCAGAACCTGGTGGGCCAGTCCAGCCTGGCGCAAATGCCCCAGTCTGCTTCGCTGGTGCCCGAAGCGCACGAGATGCTGGCGCAGACGGCGCGTGCGCGCCCCTTGCCCGGCGCCGACTTCAAGGCCCCGTTCAATCCACAAGCCACGGCGCAGCCGCTCGGCCCTGAGCCGATGTTGCCGATTGCCGCCGACATCGGGCCGCGCGCTGGTGGCCCGGGCATGGCGCTGCGCCTGCGCGACGAACAGGGCCGCAGCCTGTCGGTGCAGCTGACGGGCGACATGTGCACCGCGCTGTCGCGCCTGCTCGAAAAGGCGCTCGTCGACGCCGACTGGGGCCTGTCGGTCACCGCGCCGCCAGCCGCCGCACCCGCCGAGCCGCAAGCGCCGCGCCTGCTGAACTGAGCGGGGGGCGTTGCGCCCGCATTCCTGCCGTCAGAACGCCCGGCGGCGCGGGCCCGTCCCAAAGCCCGACAGGCTCCTCGATCAACTTCGGTGGGGGTCTCGGAAGCGGTGTTCAGGGCCAGCGCGCCGATCAACCGCCTGACGCGCCTTGCCGCGCGGCTGCGGCTTCAACAGTCTCTTGCAACTGCGTCAGCCGTTGCAGCACCGCCGTCAGATCCACCGTCGTGGCCGGCGGCATGCGGATGGCAGCCACCGCGCGCTGCAACTCCAGCAGGCTGGCCATCAGCGGCTGCAGGTTGGGCGCTGCCACCGGTTCGGGTATGCGAAGCTGGGCCAGTCGGGTCTCGATGGCGTCCAGGCGAGCGCCCAGGCCCGCCAGGCCGCTCAGCTCAGCTTCTCTCGGCAGCAGCGCGGCCGGCCCGGCGATGCCCTTGATGGCGGCTTCCAGGGCCAGCAGCCGGGCATGCACCGGATCGATATTCGCCTTCAGTCCCTCAGGCAGGCGGATCGACGCCACGGCATCGAGCACCGGGCGCAGGTTGGTCGGCTCCGGGGTCGGCAAGCGGATGCTGCCGATGGCCTTTTCCATGGCACTCAGGCGGTGCAGCAGCGGTGTCAGATCGGGGTCAGCTTGCTCGGCGAGCCGGCGGTCGATCTGCTGCCGCCACAACGCCCCATCACTTTGATGTCGAGCCTGCTCGGCGGCCATGGTCTTGAGATCACGCCGCACCAGCCACCAGGCCAGCAAAGCGCCCAGCAGTGCTGCCACCAGCATCAGGAAGGTTACTTTCGCGAACAAGACAGACATGTGGGCGGGTCCTGTCGAAGAACGTGGTGTGGCGATGGGTTGGTTTCTGCCAATGCGGCCAATGCGGCCACTGCAGCCACTGCGGCCCGTGCCGTCTTGTCGTGCGGTCTGCGTCGTGCCGCTTGTTCCAGATAACGTGGGGCTTCGCTGGCGGGCTGCGGGCCCCGCTTCCTCAGGACAACAGGCCAGATGGCGCGTCTTGAATCCATGCACTTGAATCATTATTCCGGCCGCGGTCGATTTGTACAGCACCCGATTGAAGGGATGTGCGGTTGACCGGTGGCATGGCCGGCGTGCCTTAAGCGGCCGTGCGCGCTGCACAGGCGCGGCCGGTGGGTGCACACTTGACGATTGCCGCCACCGTGTTTTTGCAGGAACAGTGCCATGAACATTTACCAGCAGCATCTGGGCCCCAACGCGGCCAATTTCCGTGCGCTTTCGCCCGTCAGTTTTGTCGAGCGCAGCGCCGAGGTTTATGGGGACCTACCAGCCGTCGTGCACGGCCTGCGGCGTTACAACTGGTCGCAATGTCGCGAGCGCAGTGCGCGCCTTGCGGCGGCACTTCAACACCTGGGCGTGCGCGCCGGCGCCACCGTGAGTGCGATGCTGCACAACACGCCCGAAATGGTGGAAGCGCACTATGCCGTGCCCGGCATCGGTGCCGTGCTCAACACCCTGAACACCCGGCTCGACGCACCGCTGCTGGCCTGGCAGATGAACCACTGCGAAGCGCAGGTGCTGCTGGCCGACCGCGAGTTCGCGCCCGTGGTGGCGCAGGCGCTGGCCATCCTGCAGCGTGATCACGGTCGCACCGTGCATTTGATCGACGTGGTGGACAGCGAATAC
>JBBQMM010000502.1:0-3428 GCA_038328935.1 Burkholderiales bacterium | reverse complement strand
ACCATCGCCCGGTGCCGGGCCGCTGGTACGACGGCGCCCATGGCAACAACCGCTATTACCCACAGCCCGGCTGGGCCATGCATGCGCCTCCGCCACGCTCGCGCGTGGTGGTGTGGGGAGGCGTGAACTACCGCTACCTCGACAGCGTCTGGTACGCCCCGGGTGCGCGCGGCTACGTCGTGGTGCGGCCACCCTATGGCGCGGTCATCGGCGACCGCCCGGCCTTTTTCACGCTCGTCACCATCGGTGCCATCGCCTATCTGTACGCCAACGGCGTGTACTACCGCGAACACAGCGGTGGCGGCTATGAAGTGGTGCCAACGCCAGTCGAAGGCCTGCCCACTGCGACGGCCCAGCCGCAGGCCAAGTCCTACGTCTACCCCGGCCAGTCGCAGAGCGCCGAACAGCAGGCCAGCGACGAGTACGAGTGCCACCAATGGGCGGTGTCGCAGACCGGCTTCGACCCCACTGCCGTCGCGTCGGGGCAAAGGGCGCCGGCAGGTCCTGTGCAGCGCGAGGGCTACCAGCGTGCCACCAGTGCCTGCCTGGAAGGGCGTGGCTACACGGTGCGCTGAAGGCGGCGGGGCGCGCCTGCAGTGGCAAAAGCGGACGCTGCTGCCGCTCGCAGGACCTTGTAAAAGCCCTGCAGCCAGGGCGTGCGGGCGGGTGCCGCGGCCTGCGATACTGCGCGCCGTCGTGAAGCATCAAGGAGACTGCATGAGCCGCATCAACTTCAGTACGAGACGCCTGTTCTCGATCTTTCTGGCCACCGGGATCGGCGTTGCCGGCGTCGGGCTTGGCGCCGGCGCCCGGGCGCAGGGCGCTGCCTGGCCCAGCAAGCCGGTGAAGATCATGGTGGGCTTCCCGGGTGGCAGCACGCCCGACATCGCCGCACGGGCGCTGGCCGAATCGCTGGCCAAGACCTGGGGCCAGACGGTGGTGGTTGAAAACAAGCCTGGCGCATCGGGCAACGTGGCCGCCGACCTGGTGGCCAAGAGCAGCGACGACCACACGCTGGGTGTCGTGATCAACGGCAACCTCACGTCGGCCAAGTTGCTGAACCCCAAACTGCCGTATGACCCGGCGAAGGACTTCAGCCTCGTCAGCCTGCTGGCCACCGCGCCGCTGGTGCTGGTGACGCCGGCCGATCAGCCGGTGGGCGCAGCATTCGTGGCCGCCGCGCGCGCTGCCGGTGACAAGTGGAGTTATGGTTCGGTCGGCATCGGCTCTGTCGGTCATCTGGGCATGGAGGTGGTCAAGGCGGCGATCGGCAACACGCAGCCGGTGCATGTGCCCTACAACGGCAACCCGGCGGTGCTGACCGCCATGTTGGGTGGCCAGATCCAGATGGCGCTGGTGCCGCCCGGCCTGGCCTTGGCGCAGGTGAAGGCGGGGAAGCTGCACGCCATCGGCGTGACGGGCCCGCGCAGCACCCTGGCGCCCGACGTGCCGCCGCTGGCCGATGCCGGCGTCAAGATGGCGCCGCTGGAAGTGTGGACGGCACTGGTCGGCCCTGCCGGCCTGAGCAAGGCGGCACAAGAGCGGCTGGCGCGCGACGTGCCGGCGGCCGTGCGTGAAGCCGAAACCCGCCAGCGCCTGTTCACCGGTGGCTGGGACGCGCAGGGCAGCAGCGGCGAGGTGCTGGCGGCGCGCGTGCGCGACGATGCCCGCATCCTGGGCGACATCATCACGTCGCGCGGCATCAAGCTCGAATAATCGTGGCGAGCGTCGCGGAGCCCGCGCGGCAGACGCCGGTCTACGGCGACTTCGACGTGCTGGTGGTGGGCGGCGGGCCGGCTGGTCTGGCTGCTGCGGTGGCCGCAGCGCGGCACGGCGCGCGCACGCTGCTGGTGGAGCGCTACGGCTTCCTCGGTGGCATGGGCACCGCTGGCGGCGTCACCAATTTTGCCGGTCTCTACGGCAGGCGCGACGGCATGATGCAGCAGCTGGTGCACGGCGTGGCCGCCGAGCTGCTGCAGCGCATCGAGGCCCTGGGCGGCCTGAACGCCCCGCAAGACGGGATGCAGGGTCGCATCCGCGTGCGCAGCTACGACGTGGCGGCCTACAAATGCGCCGCCGATGGCCTGGTGCTGGACGCTGGCGTGCAGCTGCTGTTGCACGCTGGCGCCGCAGGTGTGGTGATGGAGCCCGGGCCTGAGCCGCGTCTGGGCGAGCATGCGGGCGAACGTGCGGGCGAACGTGTGGGCGAGCATGCTGGCGAGCGTTCGGGCGCGCGCCGCGTGGTGGCCGTGCTGATTGAAACCCGTTCCGGCCGTCAGGCGGTGCGTGCGCAGCAGGTCATCGACTGCAGCGGCGACGGCGACATCGCGCACTTTGCCGGCGTGCCCTACACCTTGGGCGACGGCCACGGCGACATGCTGTATCCGAGCACGATGTTCCGCATCGGCAACGTCGATGCGCCGCGTGCGCAGGCGGCGATCGGCGAGTTCAAGGCCATCGACAACTTGATGGCGCAGGCGGCGGCACGCTACGACTTTCCGCGCCACGGTGCCATCCTGCGGCCGCAGCGCAACCCCCGCGAATGGCGCGCCAACGTCACGCAGCTGCGCAACGAACAGGGCCGCGCGGTGGACGCCACCGACGCGCGCCAGCTCAGTGCAGCCGAGGTCGAGGGCCGGCGCCAGATCGTGCAGTACATGCGTTTTCTGCGCGCCGAGGTGCCGGGCTTCGAGCAGGCCGAGATCAGCGAAATCGCCGCCCAGGTGGGCGTGCGTGAAACGCGGCGTGTGCACTGCCAGCACATGCTGACCGGCGACGAGGTGTTGGGCGGTGCGGTGTTTGCCGACAGCATCGGCTTGAACGCCTGGCCGGTGGAGAAGCACGTCGCCGGTGGCGTGGAATGGGCCTTCCCGTACGACCCCGACCACAGCTTCAACCAGCTGCCGCTGCGCATGCTGGTGCCGCCGGGCATCGGCAACCTGTGGGTGGCCGGCCGCTGCGCCGGCATGGAGCACCTGGGGCAAAGTGCAGCGCGCGCCAGCGGTGCCTGTTTCGTGATGGGCCAGGCGGCAGGCACCGCAGCAGCGCTGCGTTGCCAGGGACGGCTTGATCTGCCGCAGCTGCAAGAGCGCTTGCTGGGCGATGGGGCGGTGCTGAGCTGAGCACAGCAAAGCTGCACTGCTCAGCGCTGAACTGATCCGGCCCTGGTGGCCGAACGCGGCCCAGGCCCCGGGGCGCCATGCTGCGCAGCCGTGACTGCGCTGCGGTGAAAGTCGACTGGCCGATCGAGCAGTTGATCGAGCGGTCGTCGCTGGGTGGTACGCTGCGTGGCCACCAAGGTTTACCCACTGAACCCGCCCGCCATGAACCCCAAGCCTTTGAAGAAGTCAGCCCGCCAATTGGTCGACGAAGCCATGGCCAACGTGCACACGCTGTCACTGGCCGAAGCACGCTCTGCGCATGCGGCC
>JBBQMM010000501.1:0-3430 GCA_038328935.1 Burkholderiales bacterium | reverse complement strand
TTGATCTGCAGCGGCAGCAGGTCGCGGAAGATGCCCGACAGCGTGATCACGACGTCGATGCGCGGCCGCCCCAGCGTGGCCAGGGGCACCAGCTGCGCACCGGCGATGCGGCCGTAGCTGTCGAAGCGCGGCAGCGCACCCATCAGCGCCAGCGCCTGTGCGATGGGGGCGCCTTCGTTTTTCAGGTTGTCGCTGCCCCACAGCACCATCGCAATGGACTCCGGCAGCGGGTGGCCGTCTTCGGTGTAGCGGTCCAGCAGGCGCTGGGCTTGCTGGGCGCCGTCTTTTACCGCAAAGCTGCTGGGGATGCGGAAGGGGTCGAAGCCGTGGATGTTGCGGCCTGTGGGCAACACGGCAGGGGTGCGCAGCAGGTCGCCGCCAGGCGCCGGCCTGATGAAGCCTCCGTCCAGCGCGTGCAGCAGCGCCTGCACTTCGGTGTCGACGGCCAGCTTGGCGCTGGCGTCCATCAGTGCGGCGATGACAGCCAGGTGGGTTTCGTCGTGCGGCAGGCTCGCCAGGTCCAGCACGCGGTGTGCCGAATGGCCTTGCACCAGCGCCAGCACGGCCGGCCGGCTCAGCAGCACGCCGTGGCCGGCGTCGGACATCGACATCAGCAGGTCCACGCGTTCAGCCTCTGAAGGCGCCTTGCCGCTGACATGCAGGCCGTGCGGGATCAGCGTGTACTCCAGCTCCAGCATCTGCTGCGCGAGTTGCATCACGCGCCGGTCGGCATCGCCAGCTGCGTGGGCCGCCGCGCTGCTGTCCCACAGCGGCTCGGCCTCGGCCAGGTCCAACTCGGCGGCTTGCGACTGCAGCAGCACGGCCAGCGCGGCGCGTTCGCTCGCTTGCGGGTCCAGACCGCGCCAGCGGTCGATGCTGGCCTTCAGTTCGTTCAGGCCCTTGTACAAGCCGGCCTGAGCAATGGGCGGCGTCAAGTAGCTGATGAGCGTGGCGCCCGAGCGACGCTTGGCGATGGCACCTTCGGAAGGGTTGTTCGACGCGTAGAGGTAAACGTTGGGCAGGTCGTTGATCAGACGGTCGGGCCAGCAGGCGCCCGAAAGACCGCTCTGCTTGCCGGGCATGAATTCCAGCGCGCCGTGGGTGCCGAAGTGCAGCACCGCATGGGCCTTGAAGTCTTCGCGCAGGTAGCGGTAGAAGGCCGAGAACGCATGCGTCGGGGCCAGGCCTTTTTCGAACAACAGCCGCATCGGGTCGCCTTCGTAGCCGAACGAAGGCTGCACCGCCACCAGCACGTTGCCGAACTGGCAGCCAAGCACGAAGATGGAGCTGCCGTTGCTGAGCTGCCGGCCCGGCGCCGGGCCCCACTGGGCTTCGATTTCTTTCAGCCAGGGCTCGCGCCGAACGTGGTCACTGCTGCTGATGAGGGTGTGCACGTTGGCGTCGGCACCGTATTGCGCGGCGTTGCCGTGCAGCACACTTTCGCGCAGTTCATCGATGCTGGCGGGCATGTCCACGGTGTAGCCCTGCGCCTTCATCGCCGTCAGGGTGTGGAACATCGATTCGAACACCGACAGGTAGGCCGCGCTGCCCACGTTGCCGGCATTGGGCGGGAAGTTGAAGATCACCACCGCCACCCGGCGCTGCGCACGGTCGCCCCGCTTCAGCGCCACCAGCTTGTTGACCCGTGCGGCGAGCATCGTGGCGCGTTCGGGGCAGGTGTGCATGTCGGCGGCGTTGTCGCTGGCCGTGAAAGTGCAGGCCTCTTTGCAGCCTGTGCACGTCACGCCCTGGGCCCCGGGCCTGCCGCCGAAGACGATGGGGCTGGTGGAGCCGTCCAGCTCGGGGATGGCCACCATGATGGTGCTTTCCACCGGCATCAGGCCGCGCTCGGAGCCGCCCCAGACGTCCAGCGTCTGAAACTCGACCGGATGCGCGGCCACGTAGGGCACGTCCAGCTTCGCCAGCGTGTCTTCGGCCGCCTTGGCATCGTTGTAAGCGGGGCCGCCCACGAGTGAAAATCCGGTCAGCGAAACCACCGCGTCCACCGTGGCGCGGCCGTCTTTCATGAAGTAACGATCAATGGCCGGCCTCGAATCGAGCCCGGCAGCGAAGGCCGTGACGACGCGCAGGCCGCGCGCTTCCAGCGCAGCGATCACACCGTCGTAGTGGCCGGCGTTGCTGGACAGCAGGTAAGAGCGCAGCACCAGAACGCCCACCGTGCCGTGGCTGGGCGCACCCTGCGGTGCCGGCAACGCGCCGGCGTCCTCGGTGATGCGGCAGGGCAGCCGCGGGTGGTACACGCCCACGTCGGGGTATTCGACCGGGGCTTGCACCTTGACCAAACCGCGCAGGCTGCGGCGTGCACCGCTGGCGCCCTTGTCGACGACGTGGCGCACGAGATTGAGCATGTTCTCGTCAGAGCCGCCGAGCCAGTACTGCAGCGTCACGAAGTAGGCCCGCACGTCTTGCGCCGCGCCCGGTATGAATCGCAGCAGCTGCGGCAGCCGGCGCAGCATCTTCATTTGTGCTGCGCCGCCAGTGGCCTTTTTGTCCTTGTTGCCGCGCAGTTTCTTCAGCAGCGCCATCGGGCCGCTGGCCGGCTTGTCCATGTCGAACTGGCCCAGCCGCGTGAGCTTCACCACTTCGGTCGCAGATGCCATGCAGATCAGCGCATCGCAGTGGTCGCGCCGGGCGCGCAGGTCCTCCAGGATGGGCAGGAAGTGGTCTTCCAGGAACAGCATGCCGGCCACGATGATGTCGGCGCGGGCGATGTCGGCCTTGACGCGTGCTGTGGCTTGTTCGTTGCCTGCGTATTCAGAGGCTGCGTGCATGTTCAACGTCAGCCCCGGGTATTCGCGCGCCAGTGCGGGGCGGCAGCGTTCGGTGGCGCTGACCAGATGCGTGTCCATCGTCAAGATGACGACATGGATCGGCGCCTGAGTGGTGCTGGCGCCCCCCTTGACGCGGCTGTCGGGCAGCATGCCGAACTTCATGGCCAGGTCGGCAAGTCCCGACCCGGTGGTCGGCACGGTTGCAGAGCCAACGGCTTCAGCGGCCGAAATGGGCTTTGGCGTCATAGAGGGTGTCCACAGTGATGGTGGCCAGGCCGCGTTCGGCGGCAAAGCGTTCAGTGTTGCGGCGGGCCTTGCCGCGCACGAAAAAAGGAATCTTCTGCAGTTCTTTTTGCGCGTCAGGGGCCCAGCTGGCCATGGCGATCACGTTGCTGGGCAGCAGCGTGGCTTGCTCGGTTTCGGTGGCTTCGCCTGCCGCTGTTTCAGTGCCTGCAAGGGTTGGGTCTGAGGCTGCTTGGGCAACCTCGGCCAGGGCTTGCTCGGTGGCTGTGGCCGCCTCATCTGCCACATGCGCCGCATGCACCGCAAGCGGCATGCCGCCGGCATGCGACAGGTGCGACGCCGCCGCGCCTTCGTGGAATTCGAAGTCGTCGCGGAACATCGTCAGCAGATGCTCT
>JBBQMM010000500.1:0-3440 GCA_038328935.1 Burkholderiales bacterium | reverse complement strand
GACAGAAACGATTGAACTGAAGAAATCCAGCTCCGAACTGAAAGACCACGGGCATGTCGCCAGCCGGTGCGGGGCGGCTTTCAAGGTTCGTCAGCGCCGCGGCTACCGCGTGGTCGACATAGCTGGCGATCATCGCGTCGGTGAAGTAGGCCAGGCCGAAACGGCCGCCGCCGCCGCCGCTGCCCACTTCGCGGCGCACTTCGCCGGCCACGGTCTGCTCGGCAATGACGGTGACGCTCAGGCGCACCAGCGGCCGCACGTCGGCGGCGCGGGTGCCGTCGGCGCGGGCCACCAGCACGACGTCGTATTCGGCGCCCACGCTGGCCATCACCTGCGCCACGCGCGGGTCTTTGGCGCGCGCGAGTTTTTCAACCCGTTCGAGCAGCGCCACCTTCTGCGCGCTGTCCAGTGAACCGATGGGATCGGTAGGCGCATACAGCACGCGGCTCTTGGCGGTGTGCGCCTTGCGCGCCACCCGCACCCGCTTGTTCTGGCCGGCGGCGGCGATGGTGCGCACGGTGCGCGCGGCTTCCAGCAGCGACTCGACGCTCAGGTCGTCGCTGTACGCAAAGGCGGTCTTCTCGCCGGCCACGGCGCGCACGCCCACGCCCTGGTCGATGCTGAAACTGCCGCTCTTCACGATGCCTTCTTCCAGGCTCCAGCCTTCGTGGCGTGCGGTCTGGAAGTACAGGTCGGCGTCGTCCACCTGGTGTTCGCTGATCAAGGCCAGGGCTTGTGCCAGTGTGGCCTCGGTCAGGCCGAAGGGCTCCAGCATCAACTGCTGCGCGATGGCCAGGCGTTCAAGAGTGGGTTCACGGGAGATCATGGGTGGGGCGTCCTGGGCGGGCCGAAGGGGTGGTGATTGTAGGAGGCTCACCGCCCACGCTGCGCTCGGCCAAGGCCCGCGCGTACAGCGCGTTGCGCGCGGTGCCGGTGATGTCGGCGGCCAGTGCCACCGCCTGTTTCAGCGGCAGCTCGCGCAGCAACACGCGCAGGGTGTGCAGCGTGGCGGGCGGCAGTGCGTCGGCAGCGGCGGCGGCCAGCGGCAGCGCATGCAGCACCAGCACGAACTCACCCCGTTCGCGGTTCGCGTCTGCGGCCTGCCAGGCGGGCAGTTCGGCGGCCGTGCGGGTGACGATGGTCTCGAACTGCTTGGTCAGTTCACGGCACAGCGTCACGCGGCGCTCGGGCGCGCCAGCAGCCAGCGCGCCGAGCAGGGCCTTGATGCGGTGCGGCGCCTCGAACAGCACCTGCGCGCGCGCGTCGGCCAGCGCCTGGGCCAGTGCGCTGTGGCGTTCAGCGCCCTTGGCGGGCAGAAAGCCCACGAAGGTGTAGCCCTGCGCCAAGGTGTCGCCAGCCGCGCACACCGCTGCCAGCGTGCTGCTGGCGCCGGGCAACGGCACCACCTTGTACCCCGCCTGTGCCACCTGGGCCACGAGCACCGCGCCGGGGTCGCTGACGGCGGGCGTGCCGGCGTCGCTGATGAAGGCCACGGCAGCGCCGGCCGCCAAGCGCTGCAACACAACGGCGGCGGCACTGTGCTCGTTATGCGCGTGCAGCGCGATCAGCGGCTTGTGCAGGCCCAGGTGGTTCAGCAGCTGCGCCGCCACGCGCGTGTCCTCGCAGGCCACGGCGTCCACCAGCCCCAGCACGTGCACGGCACGCAGCGTGATGTCGGCCAGGTTGCCGATGGGGGTGGCCACCACGTACAGTGTGCCCGCAGGGTGGCTTTGGTGGCCGGTGGCAGCCGCGGCGGCCTGGTGTAGCAAGGTGTGCAACAAGGTGTGCAGCAAGGCGGGCGGCTCGGTGTGACAGCCGCGCGGCTGCCCGGGAAAGGTTGTGGATGTTCGGAAAAGCAGCGGCGCGAGGCAGCGGCAGCCCACCCGGTGGTGCTGCGCCCACGCCCGCCAAGACGCGCGGGGAGGCTGCCGAAGACCGCGCGCTGGCGTGGCTGACGGCGCGCGGCCTGCTGCTGGTGCAGCGCAATTATCGGGTCGCCCGTGGCCCGCGCGCACGCGGCGGCGAGATCGACCTGGTGATGCGCGACCGCGACGGCACGCTGGTCTTCGTCGAAGTGCGCGCGCGCGCCGGCCGCCAGCACGGCGGTGCAGCAGCCACCGTCACGGCCCACAAGCAGCGCAGCCTGATGTATGCGGCTGAGCACTTCGTGCTGCGCTTCGAGGTCTTGCCGCCCTGTCGCTTCGACGTGGTGGCCATCGAAGGCGATCAGGTGCAGTGGTTGCAGGCCGCCTTCAGCGGCCCGGGCTGACGCGCCGCACGCGCAGGCGACTCAGGCGCTGTGCCCGGCGCGTGGAGGCAGCGGCAGACATCTGTAGGCCCATGCAGACCCGTTCAGACCCCTTCAGACCCGTGCAGGCCCGTGCAGACCGATGAGGGCCGCGTTCAGGTCGTGTGTGGCGGTGTCATATGATGCGTCGACCATGCTTGACCAGCGCATCCAGCAGCAGTTTTTCGACAGTGCAGACCTGCTCTATCAGTGTGCGCAAGTGCTGGCGCGCCCGATCGCCGACGCCGCTGCCGCGCTGCAGGCCGCGGTGACCGGCGGCGGCAAGGTGATGGTGGCCGGTAGCGGTGGCGGCGCGGCGCTGGCCCAGCACATGGCCCGGTTGTTCACCGGGGGCTTCGATCGCCAGCGGCCACCTTTGGCGGGCATGGCCCTGGGCACCCACCCGGTTCAAGCCGTGCAGGAAGTGCTGGCCCTGGGGCTGCCGGGCGACGTGCTGCTGTTCATCGACGACGGTGAAGGCCACAGCTCGCGGCTGATCTCGGCCGCGCAGGGCAAGGACATGACCATCGTGGTGCTGGCGGGCCGCGGGGCGTCAGCGTTTGGCGAGCTGCTGTCGGAGTCCGACGTGTTGGTGGCCGTGCCGAGCGAACAGGCCAGCCGGGTGTGCGAATTGCAGTTGCTGGTGTTGCACTGCTTGTGCGACGCGGTCGACTTTCAATTGATGGGTGACGAGGAATCTTCATGACGAAACAGGACATGCGTGTCGACGCCGGGCTCTTCAGCTGCCGCCGGCTGGGCTTGCCGCTGGCCTTGGCTGCCGCAGCGCTGATGCAGGGCTGCGCGCCGCTGTTGATCGGCGGTGCCGTGCTGGGTACGGGGCTGGTGGTCTTGGACCGCAGGTCACCGGGCATTCAGCTGGAGGATGAAACCATCGAGCTGCGCGCCGCGGCGCGCGTGCGCGAGCTCGCCACGCTGGGCCAGATCGGCATCACCAGCTACAACCGCGTGGTGCTCATCACCGGCGAGGTGCCGGCGACACGCGAAAAGCTGGCCGTCGAAGAGGCGGTGATGAAGGTCGAGAACGTGCGCAGCGTCGTCAACGACCTGACGATTGCTTTGAACAGCGGATTCGGCGCGCGCTCGGGCGACGCGCTGCTGAGCACCAAAGTGAAGGCCTCGCTGATCGACGCCA
>JBBQMM010000499.1:0-3445 GCA_038328935.1 Burkholderiales bacterium | reverse complement strand
TGGGCAACGTGCTGGCCAACATCGACCGTGTGTCGAACAACCTGAATGCTGTTTTCAATACCGAGAATCAGCTGGCACTGAAGAGCACGCTGGCCGACACAGCGCTGCTGGCGCGCACACTGGCAGCGCAGCAGCCTGCCCTGAGCGCTGGCATCCAGGACGTTGCGCGCACGGCCCGCCTGACGGCTCGGGCGGGGCAGAAGGTGGAGCCGATGCTGGACCGCATTTCCGCCAGCGCGCAGGCCGTGCAGCGCATGGCCGATGTGGCGGCCAAAGCCACTTCACGCGCTGCAGTGGCCGTGGACGCTGCCGCCAGCGGTGTGCAGCAGGCCGGCAGTGAAACCCTGCCCGAGCTGCAGCGCCTGATGGCAGAGTTGCAGTTGCTGGCAGCGTCGCTGCGCGAGTTGAGTGAACAGACAGCCGCCAGCCCCAGCAGCTTGCTGGTGGGCAGCCCGCAACTGAAGCCCGGGCCGGGAGAGAGGGCACCATGACATCACAGGCATCACCAACCCCAAGCCGCCGACAGCTGCTCCTGGCCGCCTGCTCAGCAGGCGTGGCGGGCTGCAACGGCTCCCTGTTGCCGACGCCACCGGCCGCTGCGGCGAGGCACTTGCTGGACGCTGGCGCTGCTGCTTCTGGCACTGCTTCTGCCACTGCTGCTGGCGCTGGTGCTGCTGCCGCCGCACCGCTACGGCCGCCGGCAGGCGCCCCGGCGCTGCTGGTGGCGCTGCCGCGCGCGGCACCCGGCTACGGCAGCGCCCGCATGCTGTACCAGCAGCAGCGGCACGAGCTGCAGGCCTTTGCCTACAACGAATGGGTCGACCCGCCGGCGCAGATGCTGGCGCCGCTGCTGGTGCGCGCGCTGCAGGACAGCGGCGCATTTTCCGTGGTGTTGCTGGCGCCAACGTCGGCGGTGGCGGGCCTGCGGCTGGAAACCGAACTCATTCGTCTGCACCAGGACTTCAGCACGCGACCCAGCCAGGTACGGCTGACGCTGCGCGCGGTGCTGCTCGACACGCGCACGCGCCAGGCCTTCGCCTGGCGCCAGTTTGATGAGAGTGTGGCCGCCACCAGCGACGACCCGTCGGGTGGCGTGCTGGCAGCCCAGCAGGCCGCTGGGCGCGTGTTGACGGCGCTGGCGGCCTTTTGTGCCGCGCAGGCGCGGCGCTGAGTTGATGAGCAGCGACTTCCTGAGCCGGGCGTTGACCAGCTGAGCGCCCGCCAGCGCCGGGCTGTTCACCCACTGCGGCGCCGCAGGCGGGGCAGGGCCCATCAGGTTCGGTCTCTAGAATCCTGCGATGAGCTTTGTCCACCTGCGCACCCATACCGAGTTTTCCGTCGTCGACGGCACCCTGCGCATCGACGCCGCAGCCCAGGCGGCGCGCGCCGACAGCCAGGGCGCGCTGGCCATCACCGACCTGAACAACCTCTTTGGCGCCGTCAAGTTCTACCGCGCCTGCCGCGACCAGGGTGTCAAGCCGTTGATCGGTGTTGACGTGTTGATGGAGCCCATCGCCGCTGCGCTCGCCGGCACCGGCAGCACGGGCGGCAGCGCGGGCGGCGACCGCCAGGCCAGCCGCCTGGTGCTGCTGGTGCAGAACCAGCAGGGTTACCTGAACCTGTGCGAGCTGCTGGCGCGCGGCTGGGTGCGCAATGCGCAGCGTGCCCAGGCCTGGATGAAGTGGGAATGGCTGCCCGAACTGGGCCAGGGCTTGATTGCGCTGTCGGGCGCCGACCTGGGTGCCGTGGGCATGGCGTTGCTGGCCGGCGAGCCCGACCGCGCCCAGGCCTTGGCAGCACGCTTGTCGGGCTTGTTCCCGGGCCGCTTCTACCTGGAACTGCAGCGTGCCGGCCTGCCCACCAACGAGGCCCATGTGCACGCTGCGGTGGCGCTGGCCGCGCAGATGCAACTGCCGGTGGTGGCCACGCACCCGGTGCAGTTTCTGGAGCCTGACGACTACGAAGCCCACGAGGCCCGCGTCTGCGTGGCTGAAGGCGAAACGCTGGCCAACCCCAAGCGCAGCAAGCGGTTCTCGGCCGAGCAGCATTTCAAGACGCAGGCGCAGATGCAGGCGCTGTTTGCCGACCTGCCCTCGGCGCTGGCCAACACGGTGGAGATCGCGCAGCGCTGCAACCTGATGCTGGTGCTGGGCAAGCCGCAGCTGCCCGACTTTCCGACGCCGCTGCAAGACGGGCCCGACGGCCCGTGCCGCATGCCCATCGAAGCCTATTTCCGCAAGGCGTCGCGCGAAGGCCTGGAAAAGCGCCTGCTGGCGCTGTACCCCGACGCTGCCAAGCGCGAAAAAGAGCGCGAACGCTATGCGCAGCGGCTGGAATTCGAGCTCGACACCATCGTCAAGATGGGTTTCCCGGGCTACTTCCTCATCGTCTCGGACTTCATCGTCTGGGCCAAGGCCAACGGCTGTCCGGTGGGGCCGGGGCGGGGTTCTGGCGCAGGCTCTCTGGTGGCCTACGCACTCTTGATCACCGACCTCGACCCGCTGCAATACAAGCTGCTGTTCGAACGCTTCCTGAACCCAGAACGGGTGTCGATGCCCGACTTCGACATCGACTTCTGCCAGGGCAACCGCGACCGCGTGATCGAGTACGTGAAAGACAAGTACGGCCGTGACGCGGTGAGCCAGATTGCCACCTTCGGCACCATGGCCAGCAAGGCCGCGCTGCGCGACGTGGGCCGCGTGCTGGGCATGGGCTACGGCCAAGTGGATAGCGTGGCCAAGCTGGTGCCGGGGCTGCCGGGCAAGACCTACACGCTGGCCCGTTTGCCGCTGCCACCGGCCGAACCGGACCCGGGCCTGATCTACGTGCGCGCCGAGGTGCCCGAACTGGAACAGCGCGAAAAAGCCGAAGAAGAGGTGGCCGAACTGCTGTCGCTCGCCACGCGCGTTGAGGGTCTGGTGCGCAACGTGGGCATGCACGCCGGCGGCGTGTTGATTGCACCGGGCAAGATCACCGACTTTTGCCCGCTGTACCAGCAGCCCGGCAGCGACAGCGCAGTGAGCCAGTTCGACAAGGACGATGTCGAGGCCATCGGCCTGGTGAAGTTCGACTTCCTGGGCCTGGCCACGCTGACCATCCTGGAACTGGCCAAGGGCATGATCCGTGCGCGCCGCCCCGGGCGCGGCGACTTCGCCTACGAGACGCTGCCGCTGGACGACGCGCGGGTGTATCGCCTGTTCACCGAAGGCCGCACCGAAGCCGTGTTCCAGTTTGAAAGCCGCGGCATGCAGGGCATGTTGCGCGAAGCGCGGCCGGGTCGGCTGGAAGACCTGATTGCGCTGAATGCCATGTTCCGCCCCGGCCCGATGGAGAACATCCCCAGCTTCTGCGCGCGCAAGAACGGCAAGGAGACCATCGAGTACCCGCACCCGCTGCTGGCGGCGGTGCTGGCCGAGACCTACGGCATCTTTGTCTACCAGGAGCA
>JBBQMM010000498.1:0-3467 GCA_038328935.1 Burkholderiales bacterium | reverse complement strand
CCCAGCAGCCGGCCCTGCTGGGCCGGGCGGCGCACTGCACCCGGTGCAACAGAGCATGGTCGCCTGCAGCGGCTCGCAGTGCGGCTTTTGCACGCCGGGCTTCGTGATGAGCCTGTGGGCTTGCTATCAGGCGCACCAGGTGGCCGGCACGGTGCCCACGCGCCAGCAGCTGGCCGACGACCTCTCGGGCAACCTTTGCCGCTGCACCGGCTACCGGCCGATCCTGGATGCGGGCGAGCAGATGTTCCAGGCTCCCGCCGTGGCGCTGGCCCGTGAACCGGTGGTGCAGGCACTGCGCAGCCTGGCCAGCAGCCCGGCGCTGCACACGCGCAGCGGCTTCCATGCGCCGCGCACGGTGGCCGAACTCGCGGCGTTGCTGCAAGCGCTGCCGCAGGCCCGTCTGCTGGCCGGCAGCACCGACATGGGCTTGTGGGTGACGAAGCAGTTTCGCCCCCTGCCGCAGCTCATCAGCGTCAATGAAGTCGCCGAGCTGAAGCGCATCGTGGTCGACGCCGAACACATCGCCATCGGTGCCGCGGCCTCGCTGCAAGCCGCCTGGCAGGCGCTGGTGGCCGAGTGGCCCGCGCTGCGCGATGTGTGGCTGCGTTTTGCGTCGCGGCCCTTACGCCTGGCCGGCTCCTTGGGCGGCAACGTGGCCATCGGCTCGCCGATCGGCGATTCGGCACCCGTGCTGATGGCGCTGGGCGCGCACGTCGTGCTGCAAAAAGGCGATGTGCAACGGCGCATGCCGTTGCAGGACTTCTACATCGACTACATGAAGAACCAGCTGCAGCCGGGCGAGTTCGTGCACTCGCTGCAGCTGCCGCGTGCGCGGCATGGCCAGCAGGTGCGGGCGTACAAGATCAGCAAGCGTTTTGACTGCGACATCTCGGCCGTCTGCGCCGGCCTGGCGCTGGACCTGCGGGGCGGCCGCGTCGCCGCAGCGCGCCTGGCCTTTGGCGGCATGGCCGCCACCGTGCGCCGCGCAACGCTTGCCGAAGCCGCCGTCACCGGCCAGCCCTGGACCGAGGCCACGCTGCAGGCCGCACAAGCCGCGCTGGCGCAGGACTTCAAGCCGCTGAGCGACATGCGCGCCAGTGCCGCGTATCGGCTGCAGGTGGCGCAAAACCTGCTGCGCCGCCTGTGGCTTGAAACGCGGCCCGATGCGCCCTTGCCCGAAGCTGCCGTCAACGTGTGGGCGCGCGAGACCGCGAACTGAAGGAGGCCGCATGAACAAGCCCATCGAACCGCAGCTTTCATTCGCGCAACCCACGGCCGTGGTCGGCAGCAGCCTGGCGCACGAGTCGGCGCATCTGCATGTGCAGGGCCGCGCGCCCTACACCGACGACCTGCCCGAACTGGCCGGCACGCTGCACGCCGCACTGGGCCTGTCGCCGCTGGCGCATGGCGTCATCGAAGCCATCGATGTGGCGCGCCTGCGTGCGCTGCCCGGCGTCGTGGACGTGTTCACGGCCAAGGACATACCCGGTGTCAACGACTGCGGCGCCCTGGTGCCCGACGACCCGATACTGGCCGGCGAGAGCGGCGACACGCTGCGCTACCGAGGCCAACCGGTGTATGCGGTGATCGCCACCACACGCGACGCGGCACGCCGCGCGGCGGCGATCGCTGGGCAGGTGATCAGTGCGCGGGCGCTGCAGCCCATCCTGACGCCGCGGCAAGCCCATGCCGCAGAGCAGTACGTGGTGCCGCCGATGCATCTGGCGCGCGGCGACGCTGCTGCGGCCATCGCGGCAGCGCCGCACCGCCTGAAGTTGAAGTTCGACGTCGGCGGCCAGGAGCAGTTCTACCTGGAAGGCCAGATTTCCTACGCGGTGCCCACCGAAGACGACGGCATCAAGGTCTGGTGCTCGACGCAGCACCCCAGCGAGATGCAGCATGTGGTGGCGCACGCGCTGCACCGGCCGGCGCACGCGGTGCACGTCGAATGCCGGCGCATGGGCGGCGGCTTCGGCGGCAAGGAGTCGCAGTCGGCCCTCTTCGCCTGCGTCGCGGCGCTGGCCGCGGCGAAGCTGCAGCGGCCGGTCAAGCTGCGCGTCGACCGCGATGACGACTTCATGATCACCGGTCGCCGCCACTGTTTTGCCTACGACGCCGAGGTGGGCTTCGATGATCAGGGCCGCATCCTGGGCACCGAGATCACGATGGTCTCGCGGGCCGGCCATTCGGCCGACCTGTCGGGCCCGGTGATGACGCGCGCGCTGTGCCACTTCGACAATGCCTACTGGCTGCCGCACGTGGCCATCCACGGCTACAGCGGCAAGACCAACACGCAGAGCAACACCGCGTTCCGCGGCTTCGGCGGGCCGCAGGGCGCCATCGCGGTGGAGTACCTGCTCGACAGCGTGGCGCGCCATTTGGGCCAGGACCCACTGGCCGTGCGCCGCGCCAACTTTTACGGCCGCGACGCGCACAACACCACGCCCTACGGCCAGACGGTCGAGGACAACATCATTCACGAACTGGTGGCGCAGCTGCAGACCAGCAGCGGCTACGACCAGCGGCGCGCAGACATCGCAGCCTTCAACGCCACGAGCCCGGTGCTGAAGAAGGGACTGGCGCTGACGCCGCTGAAGTTCGGCATCAGCTTTAACGTGCCGCATCTGAACCAGGCCGGCGCGCTGGTGCATGTGTACACCGATGGCAGCGTGCTCGTGAACCATGGCGGCACCGAGATGGGCCAGGGCCTGAACACCAAGGTGGCGCAGGTGGTGGCGCACGAACTGGGCCTGCCGATGACTGCGGTGCGCAGCACCGCCACCGACACGCAGAAGGTCGCCAACACATCGGCCACCGCAGCCAGCACCGGCAGCGACCTCAACGGCAAGGCCGCACAAGACGCTGCACGCCGGATACGCGAGCGGTTGGCCGCGTTTGCGGCCGGGCGCTGGGGTGGCGCTGCCGCGAGCGTGCGTTTCGAAGCCGGTCAGGTGTGGGTCGCCGACCAGCCCCACGTTTTTGCCGATGTCGTCATCGCCGCTTACAGCGCGCGTGTGCAGTTGTGGAGCGACGGCTTCTACGCCACGCCGGGCCTGAGCTGGAACCGCGAGACGCTGCAAGGCAAGCCGTTCTTCTATTTCGCCTACGGCGCGGCGGTGAGCGAGGTGGTGGTGGACACACTGACCGGTGAGTGGAAGCTGTTGCGCGCCGACTTGCTGCATGACGCCGGCCGCTCGCTGAACCCGGCCATCGACATCGGCCAGATCGAAGGGGCCTTCATCCAGGGCATGGGCTGGCTGACGATGGAAGAACTGGTCTGGCACCCGGACGACGGCAGCGCCAGGGCGGGCCTGCTGATGACGCATGCGCCCAGCACCTACAAGATCCCCACCGCCAACGACTGCCCGACGCAGCTTCACACCCGGCTCTTCGAAGGCGACAACGATGCGGACAGCATCCACCGCAGCAAGGCGGTGGGCGAGCCGCCGCTGCTGCTGCCGTTCAGC
>JBBQMM010000497.1:0-3467 GCA_038328935.1 Burkholderiales bacterium | reverse complement strand
ATGCTGTTGCTGGTGTTGCGCGTGGAAGGACTGGTCCAGGCGGCGGAGCGCCTGGGTGCCGAGTCGGCCAACGTGTTGCGACGCAAGGTGGCTGTGCGCCTGCGCAGCGGCCTGCGCGCCAGCGACGTGGTGGCCGCCATTGGCGAAGACGGTTTTGGTGTCTTGCTGGGCCGCCTGGAAAAAAAGACCGACGCCGACGGCGTGGCCAGCAAGCTGGTGCGTTCGCTGCAGCAGCCCTTCAGCGTCGCCGGCCAGCCCTGCAGCGTGAACGTGACGGTGGGCATGGCGCTGTACCCCGAACACGGCAAGCAGGCCGATGCGCTGCTCAAGCGCGCCAGTGCGCAGGCGGCTTCAGTGGCCAGCCTGGGCGCTGAAGGTTTTGCATCGCGCGTGCAGCGTGTGGGTGCCGCTGCGGCCAACGACGACACGCCCTGAGGACGCGCCCTGGCCTGAGGACGCGCCCTGAGAAAGCGCCGTGAGAAAGCGCCCTGAGAAAGCGCCCTGAAGAAGCGCCCTGGGGAAGCGCGGGCCGTGCAGGCCGCGCGCGCCGCGTTGCTGTCAGCTCTCGGCCGTGAACCCGATGGTCTTGACGATCGGGCCCCAGCGCTCGGTGTCGGCCTTCAGCATGGCAGCCAGTTCGCCGGGTGTCGAGGATTTGGCTTCAAGGCCCATCAGTGCCAGCCCGTCCACCGTTTCCCTGTCGGCCAGCGCGGCGCGCAAGGCGGTGTTGGCCCGTTGCACCACGTCGCTGGCGGCCTTGCCGGGCAGGTAGAAGCCGAACCACTCACTGAAGTTCATGTCGCGCAGGCCCTGTTCCACCATCGTCGGTGTGTCGGGTGCGAACTTGCTGCGGGCGTTGCCGCTGGCAGCGAGCAGCCGGCACTTGCCGGCGGCCACGTGCTGCGTGAATTCGCCGATCGGGCCCGACACGGCCTGCACCTGGCCACCGATCATGTCCAGGATGGCCGGCTGCGTGCCGCGGTAGGGCACATGCTTGAGCTCGATGCCGGCGTTGCGGCCGAGCAGCGCGCCTATGAAGTGCGGCACCGAACCTGCAGCCGGTGAGCCGAAATTGGCCTTGTCGGGGTTGGCCTTGCACCAGGCCAGGAAGTCGTTGAGTGACTTCACGCTGGCAGGCACCGCCGGCCCGACGGCAAAGCCGAAGTCGAAGGTGCAGCCCAGCGTGACGGGCGTGAGGTCGGCCACCGGGTCGTAGGCCAGCTTCTTGTAGATGTGCGGGTACACGCCCAGCATCGACATCGGCGTCTGCAGGATCGCGCTGCCATCGGGGGCCATGGCCTTCACGGCCTGGATGGCGATCTGCCCGCCGGCGCCGGTGCGGTTTTCAACCACCGCGCTGCGTGCGTAGCCGGGAGTCAACTTGGCCGCCACGCGGCGGCAGATGGTGTCCGATGTGCCGCCGGGCGGAAACCCGGTAATGAGCTTCACGTTGTCGAGCACGGCCTGCGCAAAGGCGCGCGGTGCAGAAGCGAGCAAGGCGGTGGCCGCCGTGGTGTGCAGCAGGGTGCGGCGGGACAGGGTCATGGCGCAGATCCGGTTGGTGTACAGAACTCGCAGCATGACGCCGCGCCGCGCGCCGCGCACTGCGGGGAAGCCCGAAGAGCGTCGGCATGGACGCTAAGGGGCGATGTTTTTTGGACGATGTTTGTGGGCGATGTCTGTGGGCGATGTCTGTGGGCGCAGTCCGCGGGTGGTGTCTATGGCCGGAGACGGCGCGCAGCCCGCCGCTCAGCCCCGCCACAGCGCGAGCAGCGCGTCGCTCACCTCAAGCCCCTCGGCCTCGGCCTTGCGCCGCAAGGCTTCGCGTCGCGCACCGGGCAGCCGTACGCCGTCGTCCTGCAGCATCTCGGCCACCAGCACTTCCAGCCGATCCAGGTAGCTGTCGTTGCCCGCTAGTGCGCCAGGGTCGATGACGATGAAGGCCTGCCCGATGCCGGGGCGGTTGCCCTCGTCGACGAAGAAGCTTGACGCTTCAAAACCGAAGTGGGCGCCGATGACGGCAGTGACCAGCAGCTCCACCACCAGCGCCAGCATGGCACCCTTGGGTGAACTGACGGCACCCAGCGGCAGCATCGATCCGGCCAATGCCGCCTTGGCGTCGGTGGTGGGTTGACCTGCGGCATCCAGCGCCCAACCGGCGGGGATGGGCCGGCCTTCTTTAGCCGCCAGCATCACCTTGCCGCGCGCCACTTCAGAAAGGCTCAGGTCGATCATCAAGGGGTCACGCGCGCCTTCGGGTGCGCCCGGATCCTGGCGCCGGGGAAACACCGCCGCCACCGGGTTGGTGCCGAAGATCGGGTGTTTGCCACCTGCCGCCGGCATGGCTGCCGGTGAGTTGGCAAAACCCAGCCCCACCATGCCCGCGGCAGCCACCGCGCGCAGGTGGTCGACCGCCACGCCGCAGTGGTGGCTGCGCACGACGCCGGCCACCGCCGCGCCCTGGGTGCGCGCTGTGTTGATGGCTTCTGCCACTGCCAGGTCGCAGGCCGGGAAGGCCAGGCCTTCCTGCGCATCCACCACCAGCGTGGCGCCTTTGCGGCGCAGCACCTGTGGCACTGCCAGGCCGTTGGCGCGGCCGTTGCGCAGGTGGGTGCTGTACTGCGCCACGCGCGACAGGCCGTGCCCTCCCTGGCCCTGGCTTTCGGCCAGCACCAGCGCGCGCGCGGTGCTCTGAGCCATGGCCGGGTTGGCGCCGGCGCGCTGCAGCGCGCCGGCCACCAGGGCTTGCACTTCAAGCAACGGCAGCTTCATGCCAGGGCCTCCAGCACCTTCTGCGCAATCAGGAAACTGACGCGCTCGTTGGCCTCCGCCGTGACGCCGGCAATGTGCGGCGTCAGCACCAGGTTCGGGCAGCCCTGGAAATGGGGTGCCGCCGGCAGCGGTTCGGTGCCGAACACGTCGATGGCGGCTCCGCCCAGGAGGCCGCTCCTCAGCGCCGCGGCCAGCGCCACTTCGTCGACGATGCCACCGCGTGCGGTGTTGATGAGCACGGCGCCTTGCTTCATCGTGGCGATGCGCGCGGCGTCGAACAGGTTGCGCGTGCTGTCCACCAGCGGCACGTGCAGGCTCACGGCGTCGCTCATGGAGATGACTTCATCCAGGCCCGCACAACGCGCGTGGCCATCGGCAAAGGCAGGGTGGTCGGCGTCCATCAGCGCGTCGAAGGCCACCACCTGCATGCCCAGGCCGCGCGCCAGCCGGGCCGTCAGCTGGCCGATGTGGCCGTAACCCACCAGGCCCAGCGTCTTGCCCGCGGCTTCGCGGCCGTTGGACAGCGCGTTGCGCGGCCACTGGCCGTCGGCCACTGCCGCGCTGTGCTGGTAGGCGCCACGCAGCAGCAGCATCGCGGTGGCCACCACGTATTCAGCCACGCTCAATGCGTTGGCGCCGGTGGCGGGTATCACCGGCAGTCCGCGCTGTTCGCAGCCGGCCACGTCGATGTTGTC
>JBBQMM010000496.1:0-3478 GCA_038328935.1 Burkholderiales bacterium | reverse complement strand
GCCCGCGTAGGTGGAAGCAGAAGTATATTTCTAGTTTTCGATCCTCAAGCAATCCCCACACGCATATGTCTACAGTGTTAACTGCCAGCACTCAAATTAGAGTTTTGAAGTGGGCGTGTGTCCCGCAGGGCATCCGCATCGGCCAGGCCGGCAGCCGCAACAAAAGCGCGGTGAAGGTGTGGGACCAACGCGCCTACAAAGACTACGACGACACCAAGGAACTGGGCACGCGCAACATCAAGGTCGCGCTGCGCCGCCTGCGTCGCTTTGCGCGTGAAGGTGCGGCCGACGAACTGGACCTGAACGACACCATCCACTGCACGGCGGCCAACGCCGGCATGCTGGACATCAAGATGGTGCCCGAGCGCCACAACCGCGTGAAGGTGCTGCTGCTGATGGATGTGGGCGGCACGATGGACGAGCACATCCACCGCGTGGAGGAGCTGTTCAGCGCCACCAAGACCGAGTTCAAGCACCTGGAGTTCTACTACTTCCACAACTGTGTCTACGACTTCATGTGGAAGAACAACCGCCGCCGCTACAGCGAGAAGTTCGCCACCTGGGACCTCATACGCAAGTACAACAAGGACTACAAGCTGGTCTTCGTGGGCGACGCGACGATGAGCCCCTACGAGATCCTGCAGCCCGGCGGCAGCGTGGAATACAACAACGAAGAACCGGGCGCCGCCTGGCTGCAGCGGCTGACGAACGCGTTCCCGAAGTTTGCGTGGATCAACCCCGAACCTCAGGGCGTGTGGCAGTACCGGCAGAGCATCGCCGTCGTCCAGCAACTGATGAATCAGCGCATGTTCCCGCTCTCGCTGGCCGGGCTGGAAGGTGCGATGCGGCTGCTCAGCAAATGACCCTGGCGCGCTCGGCGGCGGCGTTGCTGCTGACGCTGGGCGCCGCGGGCCTGGTTGCCGGATGTGCCGGCCTGGGCGCTCCTGGCAGCAACAGCCCGGATCGGGCAGTGCGGGCGGCGGTATCTGCTGCCGGGCTGCCCCTGGGGCCGGCCGCTGCCATGCCAGCGACTGCCCCTGCGGCTGAAGCATCTGCCCCTGCGGCTGACGCAGCAGCCTCTGCGCCTGACGGTGCGGCAGCGACAACCGTTGCCGCACCCTCGGGCGGCGTGCAGATTTCGGTGAGCGCGCCGCCGGAGCTGAAGTCGCTGCTGGAGCGCCACCTCGATGTCGTGCGGCTGGGCCGTCTGGTGCGCGACGAGGTCGACGACACCGAGTGGTCGCGCCTCATCGACGCCGTGCCGGCGCAGGTGCGCAGCCTGCTGCAGACCGAAGGCTATTTCGCGCCCACGGTGATGGTCGAACGCGAGCCCCGGCGCGCCCCGGGTGAGGCCGACATCGTGCGCCTGCAAGTGCAACCGGGCCCGCGTGCCCGCATCTCCCGCTTCACGCTGGAGCCGCAGGGAGAGCTCGAGCGCAGTGCCAGCAGCGGCGAGCGCCATGCCACAGCCACGCTGGCCCAAATGCGGCGCGCCTGGGAGCTGCCCAGCGGCGCGACATTCCGCAACGACACCTGGACTGCCGCCAAGGCCGCAGCGCTGGCCCGTCTGCGCTCTGCGGGCTACGCCACGGCCTCCTGGGACGGCACCGCCGCCGAGGTCGACCTGGCACGCAACGAGGTGCGCCTGTTTCTGGTCGTCGACAGCGGCCCCCTGTTCCGCTACGGCAGCCTGCAGATCGAGGGCCTGGCTGCGCAGGACACCGACACGGTGGCCAACCTGCTGGCCGCGCAGCGGGGCGCGCCCGTTACCGAAACGCTGCTGCTCGACTTTCAGGACCGGCTGCAGAAGTCAGGCCTCTTCGAAGGCGTCAACGTCAGCCTGGACGCCGACCCGGCCACGGCGAGTGAAGCGCGCATCGTCGCGCGCGCCCAGGAAGCACCGCTGCAGGTGTACAAATTCGGCGTCGGCATCAGCGCCAACAACGGCCCCCGCGCCTCGGTCGAGCACCTGTACCGGCGCGTCTTCGGCTACGCCGCGTCGTCACGCGTGAAGATCGAACTGGGCAAGAAGCGCCAGGCCTGGGACGGCGAGATCGCGACCCATCCGCTGGACGGCCTGCACCGCTACTTGGTCGGCGGATCGGTGGAGAGGCTGCTCTCCGACGACACCGTGCTGTCGCAACGCGTGCGCGTGGGCCGCACGCAGGACAAGTCCAGCCTCGAGCGTCTGCACTTCGCGGAGTTCGAACGTTCGCTGCGCACCACGCAAGGTGGTGAACGCAACAATTCCGTGGCACTGTCGTTGAACTTTCACGGCGCCTGGCGCGACCTCGACAGCCTGGTGCTGCCCACACGCGGCGTCAGCCTGGCGGTCCAGGTGGGGGCCGGCCGATCCCGCTCCAACGCCGGCGTCGACGGCACCTTCAGCCGCGCCTATGGGCGCCTGACCGGCTATCTGCCACTGGGCCAGTCCTGGTACGGGCAGGCGCGGCTGGAACTCGGCCAGGTCTTTGCGGCTGACCAGGTGGCGGTGCCCGAATCTCAGAAGTGGCGCGCCGGCGGCGACGAGTCGGTGCGCGGCTACGGCTACCGCACGATAGGCCCGCTGGTGGGCGGGGTGGTGGGCAGTGGCAACGCCATCGCCACCGGCAGCGTCGAGCTGGCTCGCCCTTTCCTGGCGAGCATGCCGTCGCTGTGGGGCGCCCTGTTTGTCGACGTCGGTGGTGCGGCCAACAAATTGGGCGAGATCAAGCCCTCCACCGGCTACGGCCTGGGCGTGCGCTGGCGCAGCCCGGTGGGCCCGCTGCGGGTGGACTACGCCTGGGCGCGCGAAACGAACAAGGGACGCCTGCACTTCACGGTGGGCATTGCGTTTTGACATGACCGCGTCCGCCCCACCCCCTCCACCGCCGCCTGCCGCGTCAACGCCAGCGCCAGCGCCAATGTCGGCGCCAGCGCCAGCGCCAGCGCCAATGTCAACGCCAGCGCCAATGCCAATGCCAGCGCCAGCGCTGGGGCCACCACCGGCACGCAAGCCCGCCGCGCCGCTGGCGTCCAGCCTGGCATTGCTGAAGCCCCTGCTGGCGATCGTGGCGCTGCTCCTGCTGATGCTGGCGGGCGTGGTGGCCGGCGGCCGCTGGTTGTTGCTCAGCGAAGAAGGCACCCGCTGGGTGGTGGGTCATCTGCCCGGCGTGCAGGCCACCGGCTGGCGCGGTGCCTTGCTGGACAGCCAATGGTCGGCGCAGAGCCTGCGCGTGCAGTGGGACCAGGGCCGCCAGTGGGTGCTGATCGAGGAACTGCGGGCACAGGGCGTGGCACCGGCGCTGCGCCCGCACGGCCAGGCCTGGCTGGTGCTGGCCGTCGACACCCTGTCGGCGGCACGCGTGACGGTGCACACCGGGCCGCGCGGGCCGCGCCCCATCCCGTTGCCCCAGACACTGGCCTGGCCGCTGCAGCTGCACGTGCGGCACGCCGAAGTGGCCGAACTGCGCGTCGATGAACTGAGCCCCTTCACCGC
>JBBQMM010000495.1:0-3480 GCA_038328935.1 Burkholderiales bacterium | reverse complement strand
TAGCCGTTGCGGTCGGCAGCGATGCAAAACACCACCTTCTCGCTCAAACCCAGGACGGGGTCCTGCAGCGCCGGAAACAGCCGATCGGCCAAAGCAGAAAAGCGCGTGTCGTGCTGTTGCGGCGCGGTGCCGGGCAACACGCGGTACTGCTCGTCGAACAAATCCGCTGTGCTGATCTTGCCTTCGGCGAGTGCTGCTTCCAGCCCGCGGCCGATCAGCTGTGCGGTTTGCCGGGCGGCTTCGATGTAGCGGGTGTCGGCAGTCTCCACGCCGCACGAAGCCACATGTTCGATCATCTCTTCTGAGATCGACAGCAACGTGCCGGTGCGCTGCTGTGCCGCGTCCAAAGCGGTGCGGGTGCGTTTGAGCCCGCCTTGCACGGCAGCGATCTCGGTGTCGAGCCCGGCGCAAACCTCGCGGCTCAACGAGCTGGCCTGCTCGATGCGCTGCACGCCGCTCTGCAGTTCTGAAAGCGCCCGGTGCACCACCCCGGCATGGGCTGACGATGTGGCTCCGTTCTGCGCCCCCACCTCGCGCGCCAGCGCCACGATGCGGTCGTCCAGCTGCGCGACCGTGCCCACGATCTGCTTGGAACAGGTCTCGACCTGGCCTGCCAGGTCCTTGACAGCGCCAGCCACCACCCCGAAGCCGCGCCCGGCCTCACCCGCACGCCGGGCTTCGACCGAGGCGTTGAAGGCCACCAACCGGGTTTGCAGCGCGATGCGGGTGATCTCCGTTGCCACATCCGAGACCTGGGACAGCGACCGCTCGATGGCGGCGACTTCGGTGCCCACCGCGCGCAGCGCGTCGGACACCGCAGCCAGTGCACCGACGCTCTGCGTGGTCTCGGTGCCGATCGCCGCCTGGGCCTGCACCACCTGCGACACCTGGCGCACCAACGCGCCCATCGCTTCGGTTTGCTGGCCGACGCTGCCGTGCGTGTCGTCGACCACGCCGCGCACCTCGGCGGCTTCGCGGCCCAGACTCGACGCCAGGCGCGCCAAGCCGTCCACCAGCTCGGCGGTGCGGGCAGCGTCGCCTGCACCCGCTGCGGCCCCGTGCGCTTCCTGCGCGCCAGAACCAAACGCTTCGGCTGCGGATGCGGACGCAGCTCGCCGCGGCATCAGGTCGAACAACAGTCCCAGTCCCATCGCGCGTCTCCTACCACTCGCGCAGCCGCGTGCGCAGCCGGGCGATGGACTGGCTGTGCAGCTGGCAGACGCGGCATTCGGTCACACCCAGCACGGCCGCGATCTCTTTCAGGTTCATGTCGTGTTCGTAGTACATGCTCATCACGTACTGCTCACGCTCGGGCAGGTTCTTGATGGCTTCCACCAGCGCTTCCCGCATGCGCTGGTCTTGCAGCCGTGCCACCGGGTTGGCGTCCTGGTCGAGCACGTGGCGGTCGAGGAAGTCGTCGTCGCCGTCATCGCCACTCATGTCTTCCAGGTAGATGAGCTGCGTGCCGCGCACCTTGCCCAGCAGTTCCTGGTAGTCGGTGAGCGAGAGGCCCATTTCCTGGGCGATCTCGCTCTCGTGCGGCGCGCGGCCCAGGCGCTGTTCCAGCTTGTGCACGGCGGACTCGATGCTGCGCTGGTGGCGGCGGTCGCCGCGGCTCATCCAGTCGTTGCCGCGCAGTTCGTCGAGCATGGCGCCGCGTATGCGCTGGGTGGCAAAGGTCTCGAACTGCACGCCCTGGTTGGCGTCGAAGCGGGTCATCGCATCGCTCAGGCCGATCATGCCGACCTGGATCAGGTCGTCGACCTCCACGTTGGCCGGCAGCTTGGCGATCATCTGGTGTGCCAGCCGGCGCACCAGCGGGCTGTACTGCTTGAGCATCGCGCCGGCGTCGAGTTGTCCTTTGGCGGTGTACATGTGGTCTGCCTCTGTCAGTATGCGGTGTGGGTCTGGAAGGGCTCGGCAGGCGCCGATGCCCAGGCCTGCGGGGTGCGGCCCTGCTCTGCGCGGCGCGACGAAGCAGCGTTCGCGCCCTGTGCTGCGCCCGGTGCTGCGCCCGGTGTTCTGCCCGGTGGTCTGCCCGGTGTTGCGCCCGGAGTTGCGGCACTCAGACCGGTGATGTCGATATTCATCTGTGCCTGCAGCAGATGCAGCAAGTCGGGACCCGCCGCATCGTCGGCAGCCACCAAGGGGTCCACGAGTGCGCAGTTACGCACCACGGCACCCAGAAACTGGTCTGCGCAGCCTGCAAGACTGGCCGCAATGGACGACAGCCGCGGTGACTGGCTGGACGCCGCCAACAGCAGGTCGTAGGTCATCAGGTCGCAACGCTGCACCAGCCATTTGCAGCTGGCATAAGCGTGTTTCAGGCTTTCGGGGTCGTCGGCCGCCAGCAGCAGCGGGCGCGACGCGCGGTGCTTGAGCAGGCGCGCCAGGTCCGACACCTCGGCATGCAGCACGATCACGTCAGCCAGCGGCCAGGCTTGCTGCAAGGCGTCGATGAACGACGCGGCGCAGCCGCGGGTGTCGACGTACTGCACAGGCAGCTGCCGCGCCGGCAGATAGGCCACGCGGGGAGAAATCATCTCGATGCACGGCGCCAGGCCCAGCTGCACCAGTTCAGGCGGCGGCGGCGCCTGCGCACCAGCGTCCACCACCAGCACCTGCAGGCCCTGGTGGGCCAGCACTTCAGCCAGGCGGTCCAGCAGCACCGAGGAGGACCGCAGGTGCGGGTTGGCCACCAGCGGCAAGAGCCGCGTTTGCCGGGCTGCGAACATGCGGCGCAAGCCGTCGGCCTGGTCGAGCGGCATGCGCGCTGAAGAAGCGTAGAAGTCGGGCATCGGCGGGCGTGGCGTCAGGCTCTTGGGCTGAGGCCGGGCACCACGGGTGCGGTGAGCGGCATGCCGGCGAAGATGAGGTTGACCTCGTTGTCGCTGAGCTTCCAGGCCGGGCTGCCACCGCCGCGCAAGGCGCGTTGCACCAGCGCGTTGGCCGACAGGCGGTGCCAGTCTTCGGGCACGCGCTGGCCATTGGCCACCGCCACCACCTTGAGCTTGTGGCGCACCATCGAGTCGAGCGCCGGGCCCAGCTTCACCGCCTCGTCGAGCTTGGACAAGACCACGCCGCTGCAACTCTGTGCGGCATAGGCGGCGAGTTGGTCCTCGATGGTTTCGCCCTGGGCCGACGCGTTGATGACGAGCAGCCGCTTGATGGCGCTGTGCGACACCATCTCGAGCAGCTCGCGCGTGCGGCTGTCGCGCTGGGCCATGCCCGCGGTGTCGATCAACACCATGCGCTTGCCCGACAGCAGCTCGAGCAGGTCTTCGAGCGACGCGCGGTCATGTGCCGTATGCACCGGCACGCCCAGGATGCGGCCATAGGTGCGCAGCTGTTCGTGCGCGCCCACGCGGTAGGCGTCCAGCGTGACGAGGCCCAGGTTGTTGGCGCCGTGCGTGGCGGCAAAGGCCGCCGCCAGTTTGGCGGTGCTGGTGGTCTTGCCGACACCGGTGGTGCCGATCAGGG
>JBBQMM010000494.1:0-3497 GCA_038328935.1 Burkholderiales bacterium | reverse complement strand
TGAAGTCATCAAGAAATTCGGTGGCCACTTCTGGCGCGCGCCGATGAATCACTCGCCCTTCAACGTCGTGGCCTGGCATGGCAACCTGGTGCCGCTGAAGTACGACACCGTGCACTTCATGACCATCGGCTCGATCAGCTTCGACCATCCCGACCCGTCGATCTTCACCGTGCTCACCTCGCCGAGCGACACGCCGGGCACCGCCAACTGCGATTTCGTGATCTTTCCGCCGCGCTGGATGGTGATGGAAGACACCTTTCGCCCGCCCTGGTATCACCGCAACCTGATGAGCGAATTCATGGGCCTGGTGCTGGGGCAGTACGACGCCAAGCCCGAGGGCTTCAAGCCCGGTGGCATGAGCCTGCACAACTGCATGGTGCCGCACGGCCCGGACTGCGAAGCCTTCGACAAGGCCAGCAACGCCACACTGGCGCCGCACAAGCTGGACGACACGCTGGCCTTCATGTTCGAAAGCCGCTGGCGCTTCCGGCCCACCGAGTTCGCCATGACGGGTGGAGCCCTGGACAGCGGCTACGCCAGCTGCTGGGCCGGCCTGCCCGACCACTTCAGCGGGCCGGCGTAGCCGCAGGCGTTGCCCCGCATCATGAAACTCAACCCTGCCGGTTGAGTTGCTGCGCGCGCTGCAGCAGGTGGTCCAGGGCCTTGTCCAGCGCCGCTCGTTCAGCTGGCTTCAGTTCGGCCAGCAAGAACTCTTCACGCGCCAGCACCATGGGCACGATCTTGCGGTACATCGCCTGCCCGGGCGGCAGCAGCCGCACCAGGTAACCGCGCCCGTCTCCTGGGTCTGGAGATCGGAGCACCAGTCCGTCGCGTTCAAGGCGCGCCAGTGCGCGGCTGACGCGCATCTTGTCCAGTGAACTGCTGTCCAGCACGGCAGCGGTCTTCACGTCGCCCCCGCCAGCCAACGCCGCCAGCACGCGCCATTCATCGCGTGTCAAGTCGAAGCGGACGCTGTAGACCTGTGCGGTGGCCTGGCTGACGGCCTCGGCCAGACGGGCCAGGCGGTAAGGGAAGAATTGCTGCAGGTTCATGGTTGGATGGTAACGGGTGTGCCTGCTGCATGCGGTGCGGCATTTTTGACAGTGCACTGATGGGCAGTGCTGAGCGTCGCGTGGCGGGGCGGCGCATTGCGGGGAGACGATCGTGGCGAGGACCTGGCCGCTGGGGTGTGCTGCTCCGCTCATGTCCTCCTTCGTCGGCCTTCGGCCGCCGAATTCCTCCTTTACTTCGCTGCGCAGCACACCCCAGCGGCCAGGTCCCTCAACGTTGATGCCGTGCCTGCTGCGAAGCCGCAAGTGGTCGAACGAAGCGGGGCTTGGGTGGCCGGTGTAGCGAAGTAAAGGAGGCATTCGTCAGCGCAGGCTGACAAAGGAGGACATGAGCGGAACCGGCCACCCAAGCCCCGCTTCGCGCCACCGCCACGCGACGCGCCCCTCGTCGTATGCAGCCGCGAAGCTCAAGCCTCTTGACTACCGTCACGATCCGCCCGTATAGTAACGAAAGTTACTAAAAGCTCGCCCAACCGGAAAGCCTGTCATGAACATCCAACGCATCCACCACGTCGCCTATCGCTGTCTTGACGCCCAGCAGACGGTGGAGTGGTATCGCAAGCATCTCGAGATGGACTTCGTGCTGGCCATTGCCGAAGACCATGTGCCATCGACCAAGGCACCCGACCCTTACATGCATGTGTTCATGGACGCCGGCAACGGCAACGTGCTGGCGTTCTTCGAGATACCCCACTCGCCACCCATGGGCCGTGACGCCAACACGCCCGACTGGGTGCAGCACATTGCCTTCAAGGTGGGCAGCGTGCAGGACCTGGTGGATGCCAAGGCGCGGCTGGAAGCGGCGGGCATCGAAGTGGTGGGCATCACCGACCACACCATCTTCAAGTCGATCTACTTCTTCGACCCCAACGGCCACCGGCTGGAACTGGCCGCCGACACCGCTACACCCGAACAGATGAAGCGCCTGGACGACGTGAAGTGGCAGATGCTGGAGGAGTGGTCGTGCACCAAGCGGGCGCCCAAGCATGCGGCCTGGATGCACGAAGCCGAGCTGCAGGCCGCTGCGAGCGGTCACGCCTGACCGCCAAGCCCGCCTGACCACCCGATCGGATTGCGCAGCCTGTCTGTCTGCAAACGGCGTGTGCAAACGGCGTCTGCAAACGGCGGCTGCAAACGGCGGCTGCAACGGGGTCTGCGACAGCTTTGCTGCGCTTGGTGCTACTGTTCAAGCCGCTCGCCAGCTCGGCAGACCAAGGACACCTCCCTCATGCGCAACAAACCTCTGGGCCGCACCGGCCTCTTCGTCTCTGAACTGTGCCTGGGCACGATGACTTTCGGTGGCGGCGAAGGCCTGTGGGCCCACATCGGCGACCTGCAGCAAGGTGACGCTGAACGGCTGGTCGGCCAGGCCATCGACGCGGGCATCAATTTCATCGACACCGCTGACATCTACTCCGCTGGCTTGTCAGAGCAGATCACCGGCCAGGCCCTCAAGAACCTGAAGGTGCCGCGCGAAAGCGTCGTCGTGGCCACCAAAGTGTTCGGCGACATGGGGCCGGGGGCGAATGCCCGTGGCAGCTCGCGCGGGCACATCATGGACGGCGTCAAGGCCAGCCTGCGGAGGCTGCAGCTCGACCACATCGATCTCTACCAGATCCATGGTTTCGACCCGGCCACGCCGATCGAGGAAACCATGCGCGCGCTGGACCAGCTGGTGCGGCACGGCCATGTGCGCTACCTCGGTGTCTCGAATTGGGCCGCGTGGCAGATCGTCAAGGCGCTGGGCATCGCCGAGCGGTTGGGCCTGTCCCGCTTCGAGTCGTTGCAGGCGTATTACACGGTGGCCGGGCGCGACCTGGAGCGTGAACTGATCCCCATGCTGGCCAGCGAAGGCATGGGCTTGATGGTCTGGAGCCCGTTGGCCGGTGGCCTGCTCAGCGGCAAGTTCGGCCGCGACCGGAAAGGCGAGGACGGCAGCCGCCGCACGAGCTTCGACTTCCCGCCGGTGCACCGCGACCGCGCCTACGACTGCATCGACGCCATGCGCCCCATGGCACAGGCCAGGGGCGTATCGGTGGCGCAGATTGCGCTGGCCTGGTTGCTGCACCAGCCGCAGGTCACGAGCGTCATCGTCGGCGCCAAGCGGCCTGAACAACTGGCCGACAACCTGGCGTCCACGCAGCTCGCGCTCAGCGCCGATGAGCTTCGGGCATTGGACGGGGTGAGCCGCTTGCCGGCCGAGTACCCGGGCTGGATGCTCGAGCGCCAAGGCGAGAACCGACGCAAACAGCAGCGGGATGCGCAGCGCGGGTGAGCTGCTGGCGAGCTGTAGGTGACCTGCTGGTGAGCTGCAGGTGAGCTGCAGGTGTGCGCGGTGCAGGATTGACCCGCTGCGTGCGCACGTTGCAGCCGCGCCGGGCGCAGCTGCAGCGATGATGCACACCATGCTCGACCCCCAACACGCGC
>JBBQMM010000493.1:0-3505 GCA_038328935.1 Burkholderiales bacterium | reverse complement strand
TCATTTTGGCGCTGCTGTGAGCTAGCCGTGGCCTGATGCGCCCGCCGCCTGCACACCGATTCGTTTACGTTCTGAATGCACATCCGACGAGACCCACCATGCCCACACCCAGCAGACTAAACCTCCACGACGGCCTGGCCGTGCTCACCGGTGCCGGAGGCGGCATCGGCGCCGCTTTGGCCTTGCAACTCGCCGACCGCGGCTGCCATCTGGCGCTGGCCGACATCAACCCGGCCGGGCTGGACGCCACCGCCGCGCAAGCGCGCGCCAAGGGCGTCACCGTCAGCACCCACGTGCTGGACCTTGCGCAGCCGGACTCGGCGGCCGAACTGCTGGCCGCCGTGCAGGCCGCTCACGCCGAACACGCCACACACGCCACACACTCCACACAGGGCCGGGCCACCCTGCTCATCAACAACGCCGGCGTGGCCGTCGGCGGCACCTTCGACCAGGTCGACGCGGCCGACTTCGACTGGCTGATGAGCATCAACTTCGGCGCCGTGGTGCGGCTGACGCGGGCCTTCATGCCGCTGCTGAAGGCCGCGCCTGCAGCGCAGATCGTCAACATTTCCAGCATCTTCGGCCTGATCGCGCCGCCCGGGCAGACCGCCTACTGTGCCTCCAAGTTCGCGCTGCGCGGCTTTTCGGAAGCGCTGCGCCATGAGCTGCAAATGGCCGATTCGCCGGTTCGCGTGACCCTTGTTCACCCGGGCGGTGTACGCACCGGCATTGCCGAGAATTCGCGCAAACCCTGCGGTATCAGCGCGGTCGAGTTGGCCCAGCAGCGGCGCGTGTGGGAGCGCATGCTGGTGCTGTCGCCCGAAGTCGCCGCCGCGCGCATCCTCACGGCCATCGAAGCGCGCTCGCCGCGCGTGCTGGTGGGCAAGGACGCGGTAGGGGCCGCCTGGTTGCAGCGCCTGTTCCCGGTGGGCTATTGGCGATTGATCGCCCCTGCGCTGATGCGTGCGGTAAGGACCACCCAATGACAGGAGCCCGCATGACTGCCAGTCTGCAAGCCCGCATGGCTGCCTTTATCGTGCGGCGCCGCGTCAAACCCCGACTGGGCGACATGAGCGACGTGGCGCGCGTGCGGCGCGTCTTCGACCAGACTCTGCCCGCGCCGCGCGGCGTGCGCTACACCGACGCCGTCGTCGGCGGCGTTGCGGGCGAGTGGGTCGAGGCGCAAAGCCCCGCGGATATCGCCGTGGACACGGCCACGGCCACGCTGCTCTACCTGCACGGCGGCGGCTTCATCGGCTGCTCGGCGCGCACGCACCGGCCCATCACCGCCGCGCTGGCGCTGCAGGGCCTGCGCGTCTTCGTGCCCAACTACCGCCTGGCACCCGAGCACCCCTTCCCCGCCGCGCCGCAGGATGCGCAGGCGGTTTACCGCGCGCTGCGTGCCGACCCCGCCATCGGCCGCCTGGTGGTGGCCGGCGACAGCGCTGGCGGCAACCTCGCGCTCGGCCTGATGCTGGCCCTGCGCGGCGCCGGCGAGCGGCTGCCCGACGCCGCCGCGCTGTTCTCGCCCAGCACCGACCTCAGCGGCGGCAGCCCTTCGATCACGCTCAATGCCGAACGCGACGCGATGTTCCAGGGCGCTCATTTGCAGAATTTCTCGAATGCCTACCTGCAAGGCGCGGACGCGACACAGCCGCTGGCCTCGCCACTCTTCGGCGACCTCACGGGCCTGCCGCCGCTGCTGCTGCACGTGGGTGAATCCGAGTGCCTGCGCGACGATGCGCTGCGCCTGGCACAAAAGGCGCGTGAAGCCGGCGTCACCGTCGAGCTGCAGGTGTTTCCCGTTGTGCCGCATGTCTGGCAGGCCCTGCACCGCCTGCCCGAGGCGCGGCGTTCGATCGCCGCCGCCGGGCACTTCCTGCGCCATGCGCAGCGCCGCACGCAGCCCGAGACGCTGGACCTGGTGATCATCGGCGCGGGCCTGTCGGGCATCGGCGCTGCGGTACACCTGCAGCGCGAGTGCCCGGGCAAAAGCTTCACGCTGCTGGAAGCGCGTGCCACGATGGGCGGCACCTGGGACCTGTTTCGCTACCCTGGGGTGCGATCCGACTCCGACATGTACACGCTGGGTTATGAGTTCAAGCCCTGGCGCGACGCCAAGGCGATTGCCGACGGCCCATCCATCCTGCGTTACGTGCAGGAGACGGCGGCCGAAGAAGGCATCGAGCCGCACATTCGCTACGGCCACCGCGTGGTGGCGGCCGACTGGTCGGCAGAGCACGGCCATTGGACACTGAGCATCGAGCGCAGCGAGGGCCGAGGGTCATTGACGGTGCGCGCACGCTTCGTCCTGTTCTGCGCCGGCTACTACAGCTACGCGCAGGGCTACCGGCCCCACTTCCCCGGCGAGGAGCGCTTCCAAGGCAGCTTGGTGCACCCGCAGTTCTGGCCCGAAGGACTTGCCCATGCGGGCAAGCAGGTGGTGGTGATCGGCAGCGGCGCCACCGCCGTGACCCTGGTGCCCGAGATGGCCAAGACCGCAGCGCACGTGACCATGCTGCAGCGTTCGCCAACCTACGTGGTGGCGCGGCCGGCGGTCGACGCCATCGCCGAGGCGCTGAAGCGCTGGCTGCCGGCGCGGCCGGCATATGCGCTGGTGCGCGCCAAGAACGTGCTCATCGGCATGTACTTCTACCGCCTGGCGCGCAAGTACCCGCGGCAGGCGCAGCAGCGCATCATGGACATGGTGCGCGCGGCCGTGGGCTCGGGCATCGACGTCGAGCGCCATTTCAAGCCTAACTACAAGCCCTGGGACCAGCGCCTGTGCCTGGTGCCCGATGGCGATCTCTTCACCAGCCTGCGTGCCGGCAGCGCGTCCGTTGTCACCGACCAGATCGAGAGCTTCACCGAGCACGGTATCCGCCTGGCGTCGGGGCAGGAACTGCCGGCCGACCTCATCGTCACCGCCACCGGGCTGCAGATGAACGTGCTGGGCGACGTGAAGATCAGCCTGGACGGTCGGCCAGCCGATCTGACGCAGGGCATGGTTTACAAGGGCCTGATGCAAGGCGGCCTGCCCAATCTGGCCAACACGATGGGCTACACCAATGCCAGCTGGACGCTGAAGGCCGACCTGACCGCGCGTTATGTCTGCCGCCTGCTCAAGCACATGGACCGCCACCGCGTCTCGGTGTGCACGCCAGTGCCGGATGCCACGGTGCAGCCGGAACCCATCGTGAGCTTCAGCAGCGGCTATGTGCTGCGCGGCCTTGCCGTGCTGCCCAAGCAGGGCGACCGCAAGCCCTGGCGGCTGGACCAGAACTACCTGCTGGACATGCTAACGCTGCGCTTCAAGGCCATCGACGATGGCGTGCTGTCGTTCGGCCGGCCGTCGGCCGTTGCGGGCACGGACGGCGGGGGTGGTTTGGTCCTGCTTCACGACGAACGAGATCGCGCGCTCGCTGGAGCCCTGGGCGATGGCGACGACGTTTATCTTCTCGCGGGCGACGGCGTTGAAGACGCGGGCCGCGACGCCCGGATGACC
>JBBQMM010000492.1:0-3533 GCA_038328935.1 Burkholderiales bacterium | reverse complement strand
CTGCCGCAGTGGTTGGGAAGTCGGCTGATGGGTCTGTTCTTCACACCGACGTCCGAGAACGAACGCTATGCGCGGCAGGTTCGCAATTCATCCGGCATCGCGGTGTTTGTCTCCGAGCGCAGCGACAAGGCGCATTGGGTCGAAGCCGGCCGCTGCTACGAGCGATTTGCGCTGCAGGCCACCGCTTTGGGCATTCGCAACGCCTTCCTGAATCAGCCCGTCGAGGTCGGTGCCATCCGGCCGCAGTTCGCCGCGTGGCTTGGCTTGAAGCCCGGCGAACGCCCCGACCTGGTGGTGCGCATCGGGCGCGGGCCGGGCATGCCGCTGTCGATGCGACGGCCAGTGCAGGCGGTACTGATGTGAAGGCTCGAATTGCAAACCACCGGTGAACTGTCATGAACTGGATGGGATGGGCGGCTTTAGGCATCGGCCTCTTGGTGGCCGCAGGTGCGGGTCTGGTAGCTTTGGGTAGCGCGCGCTGGGCCAGCGCAACACACGCAGAGTTGGCCAAGCTCGACGCTGCGCGGGTGCCCAGGCCCGCGGGCGTTGACAACGTTTACGACGCGCGTGAACTCGACGGCCTGCCCGCGCCCGTGCAGCGCTATTTCCGCGCAGTGCTGAAGGACGGACAGCCTTTTATCGCCGCTGCAACGTTCGAGTTCGCCGGCACGATCAACATGTCGGCCAGCGGCGGTGAGCACGGCGCGCAGTGGAAACCCTTCACCTCCTGGCAGCGGGCCGTCGTCCATCGCCCGGGCTTCCTGTGGAACGGCAGCGTGGCCATGCTGCCGGGCTTGTCCGCTTATGTGCACGACAGCTACATCGCCGGCGTGGGCACGCTGCACGCGGCGATGCTGGGCTTGTTCACCGTGGCCGAGGTGCACGGCGGCGAAGCGGCCGCGCGCGGCGAGCTGATGCGCTATTTCGCCGAGGCGGCGTGGTACCCCACCGCCCTGCTGCCCAGCCAGGGCGTGCGCTGGGAGGCGGTGGATGACCGTTCGGCGAATGCCACGCTGGTGGACGGCCCGACCAGCTTGACCTTGCTGTTCAGGTTCGACGAGGCCGGGCTGATCACGTTGGTGCACGCCGACGCGCGCGGCGCCTGGGTGGGCAAGGACACGGTCATGCTGCCCTGGGAGTGCAGCGCTTCCAACTACCAATGGCGCGACGGGATGATGGTGCCGACCCGGGGCGAGGCCGCCTGGCTGATGCCGCAAGGGCGCAAGCCTTACTTCATCGGCAACCTCACGTCGCTGGTCTACGAGTTCGCGCTGTGAACCATCCGCCGGACGGGTCCGCGCCATGACCTGGCTGTACGCCGTTCAGTTCGTAATGCCGATGATCCTGATCGGCTGGCTGGTGTGGGTGCCGACGCGCAGCAATCTGGGGTTTGCGGTGCAGGTCTTGGGCAGCGTTGCGGCGCTGGCCGTCATGGCCCTGCAGGGCATCTGGCTCTTGCCGCCTTGGTGGGCGCCTTTCGTGTTCGCCGCAGCACTTGGAGTGGCGGCGTGGCTGGGATGGCGCCGCATCCGACCTGTCTCGTCCGCGCTGCCGGGCACCTGGGGCGCGTGGATCGTGTTGGTTCTCTTCACGGCGCTGGGCGCGGCGTCGACCTATGGCACGGTTGACGCCTGGCGAAGCCGCACCGCGCCGGCTGTGGAGTTGGTGAACCTGGCTTTCCCGCTAGAGCCGGGTCGCTATCTTGTCGTCAATGGCGGCATCAACAGCAGCACTAACGCGCACCTCGAAACGCTGGATGCCGACGTTCCCCGTTACCGCGCATGGCGTGGGCAATCCTTTGGTGTCGATCTGGTGGCGCTGAACGAATTCGGGCTGCGTGCCCGTGGCGTGCAGCCCGTCGACCCTCGCGCCTATCGCATCTACGGCGCGCGCGTGCTGGCGCCATGTGCGGGCCAGGTAATCGCCGCGGTGGACGGATTGCCCGACATGCAGGTGCCTGAGGTTGACCGCGACCACCTGGCCGGCAACCATGTGATGCTACGCTGCGCCAAGGCCGATGTGCTGCTTGGCCATCTGCAGCCGGGCAGCGTGCGAGTCCACGCCGGGGCTCACGTCGCCGTGGGTGACTTGCTCGGTTCGGTCGGCAACTCAGGCAACACCGGCGAGCCGCACCTGCATGTCCACGCGCAAGGCATCGGTCCGACTGAAGCGCCGCTGGGTGGCGATCCACGGCCGATCCAGTTCAACGGCCGTTTTCCGGTGCGCGGCGATCTCATCGAGGCGCGATGAGCATCGCATTGCGCCTGACTCAGACGGCAGATGCCCATAGGGTCTGGCGTACGGCAATGCCCGACAGGTAGGGCTGGCCTGTGCACGAACTCACTCCCGTTGCAGAGCATTCAATGTCCGCATCTCAAGAGAAGCAGCCTGATCAGAAGCGGACCATGGTGCTCCTGGCCGCGAAGCATCAGCTGCCGTTGGAGGATGTCGCCAAGCTGTACGACCACGAACACGCTGCCTTGGCGTTCGGCGCGCACATCACGAAGTTTCTTCACGTCTTCGCGACCCGCAATGTGCAGGACATCCTGCGCATGCGGGACATCGACAAGCTCGCCGTGCCGGCGGACGGCCGGCCGCTGCTTCCGGTAAAGCGCTTGCTGGTGGCGCTTCCACCGCGCGATTCCCCTGCAACCCTCGTCATTGACATTGACAACCAGCCGCTGCGGCCATGAAGGCAACTGGCCGAAACGCCATCTGGATCGTGATCGCATCGGGGCTGGTGGCTGCCTCCGTGTGGATAGGGTGGCGATTCGACGACGACATGCGCAAAGCCCGGGACCGGGTCGCCGATGGCAGTCTGCTGGTCGAGACTGCCTGCGGTCCGATCGAGTATCAGCAATCCGGTGCAGGCGTGCCATTGCTGGCCGTGCACGGCAGCGGCGGCGGCTTCGACCAAGGCATGGCCTTCGCTGGACTTCTGGCAAGCCAGGGCATCCGCGTGATCGCGATGTCTCGCTTCGGCTATCTGCGCACACCCATGCCGGCCGATGCTTCTGCGGCGGCGCAGGCCGATGCGCATGTCTGCCTGCTCGACGCCTTGGGCATCCCCAAGGCTGCCGTGATGGGCGGCTCGGCGGGCGCGCCGTCGGCGCTGCAGATGGCCGTGCGCCATCCCGACCGCACCCTGGCGTTGGTGCTGCTGGTGCCGCTGGCCTACAAGCCGCCCACGCAGGCGGACTCCGCGCCACCACTGCCGCCGTGGGTCGAGGCGACCGTGATGCGGTTGATCGGATCGGATTTCCTGTTCTGGTCTGCGCTGCACCTGGCGCGCGACCAGGTCATCAAGGTGGTGCTGGCCACCCCGCCCGAACTGCTGGCGCGTGCCAACCCCAAAGAGCGGGCGCGCATAGACGCCATGCTCAACAACATCCTGCCGGTGTCGCTGCGCGCCGAAGGCCTGCGCAGCGACACCGCCGTCGGCAAGCAGCTGGCGCCCGCCCCGCTGGCTTCGATCCGTGCGCCAACGCGGGGCATCAGCGCACGTGACGACCGGTACGGCCCCTACGCCCGCG
>JBBQMM010000491.1:0-3534 GCA_038328935.1 Burkholderiales bacterium | reverse complement strand
AACCCGGCCGAACGCTGGGTGCTGGTGCTCGGCAAGTGGGGCGCGGTCGCGAGCGTGGGCATGCTCATCGCGGTGCTGGCGTGCTTCAGCTTCCTGCCCGGTCAGTGGCTGCTGCGCAGCGAGGTGCTGGCGTCGATGTTTCGGTTCGGCGTGGCCGAAGCGCTGGCCTTCATCGCGCTGCTGCTGCCGCTGGCCGGTGCGCTGGCCGCGGTGCTGATGGCCATTTCGATCCGCTGCAAGACATTCAAGGAGGCGCAGGCCAGTGTCACCGTGGTGGTGTTGGCGGTGTCCATGCTGCCGCTGGTGACGATCTTCAACCAGGAAGGTGACGCGCCCTGGCACCTGTGGGTGCCGGCGCTGGCGCAGGTGACGCTGATGGGACGGGTGCTGAAGGGAGAAGCACTGCCGTGGACCGACGTGCTGCTGCCCTCCATGGTCTGCGTGTCGCTGGTGCTGCTCGGTGTGGCGTTCGTGGCCCGCACCTTGCGCACCGCAGCATTGAAGTAGCCCCTGGCCTGAAGCAGCCGTTGCGCTAAAGCCTCCCTTTTCCGTCAGGCCGCGCGCCGCAGGTTCTGCCGCGGCGGCAGACTGGTGACGCCGGCCTCCCGGTCGCTGGCCCGCGTGCGGCTGCGGCGGGCGGGCTCGGCTGCCGGGTGCGGGCCCGGGGCCGAAAAGGCGCGCAACAAGGGATTGGCGGCTGGCATCGATGGCTCGAAGCCGCAGCCCAGCAGACGGAAGTTGTCTGCTGTCATGGCCCGAGAGGTGGGGTGAGAATGGTGGGCAGCCTCGGCAGCGGGGGCGAGCCCCGGCTGTGGCTGGTGCAGTTGCAGCGCAGCGTATACGGCCCGTTGCCAAGGCAGCGCGTGCACCAAGCGGTTGACGGCAACCGTCCTGATCAAAGTCGGCACCGGATTGCGTTCGTTGTCGACAAACTGGAGGTTGGTGATGATGGAGTTCGGATCGGTGAGCATCACGATGCCGGGCTTGACTTCCGCCCACTCCCAGGCCAGGCCCGCATACCACTGTTCATGCTGCGCCACCCACACGGCGTCACCGGCGCGCAAGCCCGAGTCACTGCCGTCGTCCCGGATTTGCGTGCCGACATGGTAGAACGCCGGTAGCTGTTCGGACTCTGGCGGCAGGTACCATTCGAGTGTTGCCCACGACTTGATCATCCACGCTTGAATATTCACGACTGTCCCTTTTTGATGTGGTTGAGGCCGCAATCGTCGCGGTACGCCAGCGTCATCGCAACCTAGCAAGGTTGGTGGTCCCCTAGAACATGCGTCAACAGGACTATTTGGACGTCAGTGCAGCGACTGATCGCGACACCTTCGAGCGGCGTCTGGTCAGCTTTGTGCAAAACCTGGGATTCGATCTCGCCAGTGCGGCGCTGGCGGTCGACAAGCCAGGGCAGGCTTCGAGCGTCGTGATGATCGGCAACACGCCCGAGGCCTTTTATGAGGCTTCGCGCAGCGCCTCTGAATGGCGTCGCGATCCCGTGCTCAAGCGCTTGCGCACCGCCACCGTGCCGTTTGTCTACGACCAGCAGCTGTACGTGGCAGATGGTGCGGGCGATCTCTGGGAAGAGCAGGCCGTCTTTGGTTATAGAACCGGTATTTCCATGGCCTTGCATCTGCCAGACGGCGTGCACTTTTTGCTGGGCGTGGACCGTGAGAGCCCATTGCCGCAGTCGTCGGACGAGGTGACCCGCCTGATGGCTGACCTGCAGTTGCTCGCGGTGTACGCGCAGGAAGCCGCTGTTCGCTTGCTGATGCCAACGGACCCCGTGGGCACCGGTGTTCCGCACCTGACGCCACGCGAGCGAGAGGTGCTGGTCTGGACCAAGGAAGGCAAGAGCGCCTGGGCTGTGGGTCAGATTCTGTCGATGAGCGAGCACACCGTGAACTACCACCTGCGCAACGTGATGCGCAAGCTGGACGTGTCGAGCAAGCATCTGGCGATACTGCGGGCGATTTCGCTGCGCCTGATTTGAGCGGGCGGCACTTGTGCCGCTTTTTGCGTTCGATGTGCTCGATGTGCCCGCTGCCGGCGCGCCAGGTGTCCGCAAGGGCGTGGAAACCACAGTCTTAGCCTTTTGTCAAGTCACAAAGGCCGACAGCTCGCGGTTCGGTTTGTTACAGGCTCCAATACGTGCATTGGTTCACACCCACCCGGGGAAGAGCCTCACACCAGGAGCACCACATGACCACCCCACACCGCACTTCCTCCACCACTCAGTTTCCCCGTGGCGGTGGTTTCGCCTGAAGACCAATGCTCGCAGGCGTTGCACTGCGTCGGCGAGGTCTGGCGGCCTTGATGTGAAAGTGTTTCACGACGCGGGGCGCTGCCCCGCACCATGAACACCTGGAGACGCGGTCCAGGAGCTTGTCCCAGAGCGAGCAACCTGTCTGCGTCGTATCCTGGCTCGACATCGGCCGTTTCAGCCGGGCGGGCTCCCGGGCGCTGTCTGCCGTTCCAGACGCCCGAGCCACGCCATGGCTTGCTCGCGGCTGCTGCCGCACATTTCCTGGGTCGGCCGCAAAGACGTGCAGACCGCGGGCCTCTCGGTCTTTCCGAACAGCTGGCAACGGTCTTGATCGTCGAGCTGTGTGCAGCGCGCGCCCGCGGCCTTGCCCTGCGGTAAACCAGGTATCGGTGAGCTGATAGATGGAGCTGTGCAGCAAGCACCACAGCGGGCGCGGCAATCCATGCGCAAGATGCTACATGCCGCGGTCAGTGATGCCGCGGTAAATGGGCAAGCGTGGCGCCTAAAATTGCGGCATGTTGCATCCCCAGGAATTTGACCTCATCGTGGTCGGCGGAGGCCACGCCGGCACCGAGGCTGCGCTGGCCGCTGCCCGCATGGGCTGCGCCACGCTGCTGCTCACGCATAACATCGAAACGCTGGGCCAGATGAGCTGCAACCCCAGCATCGGTGGCATCGGCAAAGGGCACCTGGTCAAGGAGATCGACGCACTGGGCGGTGCGATGGCCGCTGCCACCGATGAGGCCGGCATCCAGTTTCGCATGCTGAACGGAAGCAAGGGCCCCGCGGTTCGCGCCACGCGCGCGCAGGCTGATCGCGTTTTGTACCGCGCGGCCATCCGCCACCGCATCGAGAACCAGCCCAACCTCTGGCTGTTTCAGCAGGCGGTGGACGACCTGCTGCTGGAAGGCAGCCGCGTGGTGGGCGCGGTCACCCAGCTGGGCGTGAAGTTTCGGGCCCGTGCCGTGGTGCTGACGGCGGGTACCTTCCTGGACGGGCGCATTCATGTGGGCTTGCAGAACTACAGCGCCGGGCGCGCTGGCGATCCGCCTGCGGTGAGCCTTTCGGCGCGTCTGAAAGAGCTGAAACTTGCTCAGGGACGCCTGAAAACCGGCACCCCGCCTCGCATCGACGGCCGCAGCATCGACTTCGCTCGACTGCAGGAGCAACCTGGCGACCTGGACCCGGTGCCGGTGTTCAGCTTCATGGGCAGCGCCGAACAGCATCCGCGACAGGTGCCCTGCTGGATCACGCACACCAACAGC
>JBBQMM010000490.1:0-3540 GCA_038328935.1 Burkholderiales bacterium | reverse complement strand
CCAGCCGAAGATAGAAGTAACGCGGCGGCAACTTGTTGACGGTGATCCACCACAGCCCCTGCACGACGACGGCCAGCAAGGCCGCCACCAGCAAGGCTTGCAATGCCGCGGCGCGGCGGCTGTATCGAAGGAAGCGCGCTGCCGTCGATTTCGGCGCGACGCTCAGTTGCCTGTAGTCCCACAACTGGCCCCATCCGGCCAGTTGCCACCAGCGCAGCCCGGCCTTCGCCCCCTGCCAGCGCTCGACGCGCAGCGCCAGTTGCTGCTCGACCATGTCGCGGTCGCGGTTCGCTTCGATGTAGCGGTAAAGCGTCGCCCAGTACGCCTGCACTTCGCCGCCCATCTGCACTGCCGGCCGCGCCCGCACCAGGGTTTCGTGGATCAGCTCGACGTAGGCGGTTCCGCCTTCACTGTCGCTCGTCACCAGCCGCAGTGCGCCCAGCGCAGCGGCGTTGTCGGGCTGGCCCGGCGGCGGCTGGCCTTCCAGGCGGCGCAGGATTTTTTCACCGCGCGCGGGGTCACCCTGCCCGGCGCGCTGCACCGCCTGCTCGCGGCTGACACGGCGGCGGCTGTGGCGCAGGCGGTCGTCGGTGTTGATGCGCGTCAGCAGCAGCAGCAGTTCGAGCGCGCCTGCGCGGCCGTGCTTCGGCCATTCACGTTCCAACTGGTCAAGCAACGCGTCGGCACTGCCGCTGAGCATGCCGGCCAGGCCGCCAGCCTCCTGCAGTCGTCGACCGCTGAGCTTGTTGCTCGGAATGCCGCCGCGCACATCACGCTGGTGCCACAACTGCGTCAGCGCATGTTCCACCAGCGGCAGCGCACCGGCTTCGCCCTGGGCCTGGTCGACCATCAGCGTGCTGACTTCAGACACGTCCAGCCCCGCCAATGCCGCCGGCCCTTCGATCGCTTCGCGCAGACCCTGCGGTGTGATGGTGGGCAGCAGCAGGCGCTGGCACAGCGTGTTCAGCAGCACGCTGAGCTGCGGCAGTTGCACCATGCGGTCGAGGAAGTCGCTGCGCACGGTGCTGACCACGTACAGCGGGCAGGCCGGATCTTGCAGCGCGGTGGCCAGCAAGGCGTCGAAGGCGTTGCGGCTGGTGGCATCGGAAAGCGTGAACAGCTCTTCGAACTGGTCGATGACGAGCAGGCAGGCGGTGGTACTTGCTGGATGGGCCGCATTGTCCGGATCGGCCGGATCGGCCGGATCGGCGCGATCGACGGGATCGGCCGGGATGGCCGAATGGGCCAGCGCGTCCTGGATGGCACGGGCCAGCGCCGTGGGGCCGCGTTTCAGGTCTTCTTCGCGCCGGAAGGTGTCGAGCCGCTGGCCAACCGCGGCCAGGCCCTGCTCCAGTACGCGGGCCAGTTCGCCCACCGGGTTCGCGCCCGGCTTCATCGGCCCCAGGATGCGCCAGCGCTCGCAGCGCGTGCGCGGCCACAGCGCGCCGTGGCTCACCATCGGCAGCAGGCCGGCCTTGACCAGCGACGACTTGCCCGAGCCGCTGTGTCCTTCCACCTGCAGCCACCGCTTCCAGCTGGCGCCGCCGGCGGCAGCCTTCGTCGGGTCGCGGTCGCTCTGGTCGCCCAGGCTGGCGACAGCGCGCAGGGTTTCGCTGCGGCGGCCGAAGAAGAGCTTGGCGTCCTTGGCGTCGAAGCTGGCCAGGCCCAGGTAGGGGCAGCCTTCAAACACCACGCGCTCGGCCGGCCGTGCCTGTTCACCTTGCCGCAGTTCAGCCGCCAGGCTGGCAGGCAAGGGCTGGCCTGGTTCCCAGTTCAGCGCCTGGAACAACCCGAGAAAGGGTCCCAGATCGACGACGCTGGCGCCGGGCAGCAACAACGGGTGGATGGGCAGACGCGGCGTGCCCAGCGGTGCCGATAAATGGCGGTTGAGGGCGGTCTCGACTTCGCCGGCCACCCAGCGCTGCAGCCCTTCCTGGCCGACCAGCACGACGAAGGCGCTGCAGTGGGACAGCGCCTGTTGCAGGCGGGAAAGCCAGCGGTCGCCACTGCGCAGGTTCTCGACATCCCGGTACACCGCCACACCAGCCTGTTCTAGCAGCTGGTGCAACTCGGCTGCCGCAGCGCGGTCGGCGCGGCTGTAGCTGAGAAAGGGTTGCGGCGCGGCGGCGGTGGTTTCCTCCTCTCCCATGCTGGCTTCCTGTCTGTGGCCGCGGGGGTCGGCGCTGCGGAACGGGTCTGGCCTTCTCTCGAATGAATCTACACCATTGGGGATGCAATGGCTGCGGTGGTCGGCCCAGGCATGCAGCGCAACTACGCTGCAGGGTGAGGCCCAGGCGGTCGTGGCGCAGGGGCACCTTGATCGCTGCCAGCCCCGATTTGAACCGGGCAGGCGGCGGGGCGCCCGGTGAGTGCGTTGCACGGCCAAGACCTTGCGCACGCGCCCGTCGGGCCCGGCAGGCGCTGGAGCTCGATCCGGGCCGGTTCGAGCACGACGCCAAGCGCCTGATCGGCGGGCTGCGCATAGTGCTGGCCCAGCCGCCGAAAGTGGACAACGTCTGCACCCGGGCCCGCCGTGCAGGTGGCGCCGGTTTCACAAACGAGGCGACTTCACGCCCGGCTTCCGCGATAGCGGCTTCGGCTTTCGTGTGTGTCGTGTTTCCCCCATCGAATAGCCGATCACCGGCGCGCTGAACGCTGACTAACTGGCTTGCCGACGAATGGGCGCAACGCAGCGGCGCCAAATTTCTTTCAAAGACGGCTTCGTCAGACCGCCACTGCGGATGCCGCTCCCGTCGGCGCCCGCAGGCACAGGCACCGCCCCCAGCGCCGCCCCGCCGCACACCCACGCCGTGACATCCCCAGTCAGCCAGCCGCCTTCATGGCGTCTGCCCCTGCATCTTGAACCACCCCGCGCCGCGCACGGGCGCGGTTCACAACCAGCCCGCCCAAGCCCAGCAACACCAGCAGCCCGGTGGCGGGCTCGGGCACAGCCCCCACCTCGCGGCTGAAGACCAGGCAATCGGGCGCGCCGTCGCAGGCCGAGCCCAGTCCGAAATATTGATACACCGTCGCGCCGGACGTGTCGGTGCCAGTCAGGAACAGCTGCAGCCCGGCGTTGTCCATCGTGTAGGTGCCCGGTGCAACAGCGCCCTGCTGCGGCACGAAGCTGCCGACCAGGAAGTCGCGCGATTCCCCCGGCTGCAAACTGATGTTCAGCGGCAGCGAATGGCCGTTGACGTAGACGCCGAAGGTGTCGGGGCCGCTGTTGTAGTCGAAGCGGTAAGGCGCCGTCGGCTCGAAGCAGCTGCCCGGCATGAAGGTGTTGCCACAACCCAGCCAGGCCTGGGTGTCGATCGACGTCACGCTGGCCCAACCCGGCAGGTCGGCAGGCAGGTTGAAGTTGGCGGTGCTGCCGTCCAGAATGAGTGGCGTGGTCGCCTGTTCGTCCACCGCCAGCCGCAGCCACAGGTCGATGCGCTGGTCGGCAGTTGCGGTACCGCTGGGCGTCACCCAATTCACCGTTGTTGGCGAAGGCGCAGCCTGTGCCGTGGCGGGGGCGGCCCCCAGCGCGGCAGCGGC
>JBBQMM010000489.1:0-3548 GCA_038328935.1 Burkholderiales bacterium | reverse complement strand
CCCGCGGCCGCAGGCCCGGCACGCGGTACAAACGGCCCAGCTCGAGTGGCGCGGCCTGCTTTTGGTGGCGGGTGGCGGCATCGCCAACCAGCGGCCTTACGCGGTGGACCTGCAGGGCACGGCACGGCCCCGAAGCGGCGGCGACCAGCCACCCTGGGCGGCGGTGGTGCAGGTGTCGGGCGAGCTGTCACGGCTGCAGCTGCAGGGCACGCTGCGGGGCGTGCCCGCCCCCAGCAAGGCCGGCCTGTCTGCCGCGGCCCCCGCCGTGGTCCCTGCCGTGGACCTGCGCGCCAGTCTGCGCCTGCTGGAAGAGTGGCCGCTCGACACGCTGCAGTTGCTGACGCAGGAACTCGACCTGCAGGCCCTACAGCCGGCCGCGCCGCGCACCGCGCTGTCGGGTACGGTGGACATCGCGGTGCGGTCCAAAGACGCCCCCATCCAGGCGCTCGTCGACCTGCGCAACGCAAAACCCGGGCGCTGGGACGCTGGCCTGCTGCCGCTGCGCCAGCTGCGCGGCGAGGTGGTGGGCAGCATGGCGCAGCGCCAACGCCTGGACTTCAAACAGCTCGAGCTGCGCTTTGGCGACGCCGCCGGTAACAGTGGCCTGTGGACCGGCAGCGCCACCTGGCAGGGCCACGAACTGAAGCTGCAGACGCAAATGCAGGACCTGTGGCCGCAGCGGCTGGACAGCCGCGCTGCCGGCATGCGCCTGAGCGGCCCGTTGAATGCCACGCTGCAGGGCCTGCCCTCGCCCGACCCGGCGGCCACCACCCAGGCACCGCCACGCCAGCTGGCCTGGAACTTCGACCTCGAAGGCCTGCTCGACAGGGCCCCACAGGCGGTGCAACTGGCGGTGGCCGGCGTGGCGAGCGACGGGCGGCTCGAGATCCAGCGCGCGCAGGCCCGCACCGGCGCCGCCAGCGCCGAGCTGAGCGGCACGCTGCTGCGCGTGCTGCTCGCCGGCACCAGGTCGGCCCCGGCCGCCGGCGCAATCTCCGGCGCAACCCCAAACACAACCCCCAACGCACCCGCCAACGCACCCGCCAACCTATCCGCCAACGCAAAAGCCGAGTGGCGCGTGCAGACCCAAGGCACGGTGAAGGACTTCGACCCGCTGCCGTGGTGGCCCGGTGAGCGCAACACCGTCTGGCACAAAGGCCCGCACCGTTTGACGGCGCAGTGGGCGCTGGACGTGCTGCTGCCGCCCGGCGCTGCACAACTCCCCGCCGCCTTGCTGCTGCAACGCCTGGCCGGCAACGGCACGGCGCAGCTGCGCGACTCGCTGCTCGCCGGCTTGCCGCTGGCGGCCGACATCACGCTGGCCCACCTGCCCGGCAGCGCAGACGCCAGCACCACGGTGAAGGCCGAAATCCGCGCCGCCGGCAACGTGCTCACGCTCGACGGCCGCGGCGACCCCGGCGGCGAAGGCCTGACCGACCGCTGGCGCGCCGAGTTGCAGGCCGATCAACTGGCAGCGCTGGCGCCATGGGCCGTGTTGTACCCGGCACTGGCAGACTGGATGCCGCAGCAGGGCCAGGTCAGCGCCAGTCTCAGTGCCGACGGCCGCTGGCCGCAGCTGCGCACCGAAGGCTCGGCCCGCGTCTCGCAGCTGCGCATGGGCGGCTACGAGCTGAAGTCCGGCACTGCCAACTGGCGCCTGGAGACCTCGAACACCGGGCCCGTGGATCTGAAACTCGACCTGTCGGGGCTGCAGTCCACCTCGGGTGGCCAGACCATCAAGGTGGATCAGCTGAATGCCGACGTCCGCGGCACGGTGCAGAGCCACCAGATCAATGCCACCGTGGCCCTGCCTGCGGGGCTGTCACCCCCGCTGGCGCAAGTGCTGGGCCTGCGCGCCGACCGCGGTACCCAGGCCCGCCTGCAGGCCCAGGGGGCCTGGCAGCCTGAAACCGGCGGCGCCGGCCACTGGCGCGGCACCGTTGAACGCCTGCTCGTCAGCGCCTGGGATGGTCTGCCCGCCAGCCTGGCCGGCGAAGCGGCACCCGCCGCTGCCTGGGCCGAGGCGCGCAACCTGCGCGCCGACCTGGAGGTGGGCGCCGGTGGCGCGCTGCTGGGCCTGAAGGCCGATGCCGGCCGGCTGCTGGTCGGCCCCGCGGCGGGCCGGCAACTGGCGCTGAGCTGGGACGAGGTGCAGGTGGACCTGCGGCCCGCCAGGCCCCACCTGCAGCTGCGTGCCGCCATCGAGCCCTTCGACGCCGTGCCTTTGCTGGCCCGGCTGCAGCCCACGATGGGCTGGAGCGGCAATCTGAAGCTGGGGGCCCGGCTGGACCTGCGCGCCACCGAACGCATGGACGCCGATCTGGTGGTGGAACGTATCGACGGTGACCTGAACATCGAGAGCGGCGACGGCTTGCAACTGCTGGGCCTGACCGAACTGCGCGCCACGCTTTCCGCGCACGACGGCCTGTGGCAACTGACCCCGTTGCTGAAAGGGCGTGGCGTGGGTGAGCTCAGCGGCAGCGTGCGCGCGCGCACGGCACCCGACCAGCGCTGGCCACCACGCGACGCGCCGCTGGAAGGCAGCCTGACGGCGCGCGCCTCCGACATCGGCATCTGGGCACCTTGGGTGCCCGCGGGCTGGCGCCTGACCGGCAACATGAACACCACCGCCACCCTCAGCGGCACCTGGGGCGCACCGCGCTACACCGGCGCCGTGCGCGGCACCAACATCGGCGTGCGCAACCTGCTGCAGGGAGTGAACGTCACGGGCGGCGAAGTCTCCGTGCTGCTGGAAGGCGAAACCGCACGCATCGAGCGCTTCTCCATCAAGGGCGGCGAGGGCCGCATCGACGTCACCGGCGACGCCAGCTGGACCGACACTCCCACGGCACGGCTGCAATTGAAGGCCGAACGCTTCAGGGCGCTGGGCCGACTGGACCGCATGCTCATCGCCAGCGGCCAGGCCACGCTGATGCTGCAGCGCGACCGCGGCCGGCTGGAGGGCCGCTTCACCATCGACGAAGGCCTGTTCGACACCACGGCCGCCGATGCGCCTTCGCTGGACGGCGACGTCACCATGCGGGGCCAGGTCGAAGAAGAGCCCACCGCAGCCGGCAACGAGCCCACCGCGCGCAAGCGCAACTTCGCGCTGGCGGTGGACGTCAACCTGGGCGAAAAACTGCGCGTGCGCGGCCGCGGCCTGGACAGCACGCTGCGCGGCGAGATCCGGCTGACCAACCCCGAAGGGCGCCTGGCGGTCAACGGCAGCATTCGCTCCGTGGGTGGCACCTACGCCGCCTACGGCCAGAAACTGGAGATCGAGCGCGGCGTGCTCACCTTCACCGGCCCCGCCGACAACCCGCGGCTGGACGTGCTGGCGTTGCGCCCGAACATCGACACCCGGGTCGGCGTGTTCATTGCCGGGCAGGCGCAGTCGCCCCGTGTGCGCCTGTATGCCGAGCCCGAGATGAGCGACACCGACAAGCTGTCGTGGCCCAGCGCGCCGTCGCTCAAATCGAGCACATTGGTCACCGGCTGCGTGCCGGTCCAGGAGTAGTAGCGCACGCCGTTCACCAGTTCGGCACCGC
>JBBQMM010000488.1:0-3551 GCA_038328935.1 Burkholderiales bacterium | reverse complement strand
CGTGCGGCACATCGGCATCTGACTCAGCGCCTTTGACTCTGACGCAGTGTCATCAGGTGATCACCGAACTCACTGCACAGGTCGAACTGCAGCGCGAACAGTTGGCCCGGCAGAGCGAACTGTTGGCCGTGCTGCAAGAGCGGCTGAAGCTCGATTCGAAGAACTCGTCGAAGCCGCCGGCCTTGAGTGTGATCAACCAATTCGATGGTCCGGTGATCAAGCTTGGTGATGGTCGTTCCGGTTGAACTCTGAGCCGGCGGTGATCGGCGAGACGTTGTTCAACGTTGCTGATGGCCCTCACATGCATGCACAAGAACGCCGCCAGGTTTGAGCCTGGCGGCCTGCGCCACGCCCTTCGTCGACGCGCCTCTAAAATCCGCCGACCCACGGTCGCACAACCCGGCTCGCCGCCACCGCGCGTCCCGAGCGGCGGTGCCAACCTAATTGCACTGTCCTGGCCAAAAGCTGAGGTAGCGAACGAGTGCTCTCATCTGCCGCGAATGACTCCTGAGGGTCGACGGCGGTCAGCTGCTTGGCTGATCTGCCTGCCGGACTGCAGTCGTTCGCACTGGACTGCCAGGCAGCCGACATCCGGAAAAACCCGAGATCGACCGGGAGCGGGTGCCGCAGAACGGCCGCTGTACGGCATCTCGCCTTTGCTCAGCGGCTCAAACACGCCGTCGAGACCGCACTCAAACACTGCCCAAGCGCCCGTGCGTAGTTCTTGATCATCGCGGCCATCCTCGGTTTGGCGGCGGTCGAGCGGAACGTCACTCTGTCTCTTCTTGCCTCAGCGGCCCAACTCTCGCCACAGACCGGCGTTCACCGTGGCAGCAGCCATCAGCCCGGCCATGAAGGCGGCATGAACGCCTGGGCCCGCGACATCCTGTCCCGTCAGCAGCAGCCCGGGCACCGGAGTGCGCAGCCTGATGGCATCGCTGCCCAGTCGCTCGGCCGTCATCTCGTTGCCATACATCGACCCGCCCGCGGCGCGTACGAAGTGCTGCTGGGTGAGCGGCGTCGCCGCCTCGCAGAAGCGCACCATCGGCCCCAGGGCCGGGAAGTGGCGTTTGAACTGCACGAGAAGTTGATCGGCGACCGACTCCTTGAAGGCCTGATAGCGGGGGCCACGCCAGGGTCGTTCAGCCACGGCGCAAAGGCCTTGAGTTCCACGAGTGCCAACACCTCCGCAGTCGGCGGCCCTTGCCAAGCCGGAACCGAGCCGAAGTCCCCAGGTAAGCCAAAGTGGCTGGCTGTGCAAGGCTCAGCCAGCCGCCACCCATGCGACACAACGGCGCCGGGTGGCAGGGTCGCTATCCTTGTGCAACGCACGCAGCCGAACGAATGCTCCAGTCCCTCGGACAGACGCGCCCCATCGGCCTACGCCTTGTGGAACGGACAGCGTAAAGCCATGTCAATGCGCCGCGGTTACGATGGTCGATGTCTGTCCCTGACGCCAACGCCCCGAGCTTCGAGACGCTTTACGCGGAGTTGCGACGCATGGCCCGGCGCGAGTTGTACAAGGGTGGACAGGCGATGCAGATCTCGCCGACCACGCTGCTGCACGAGGCCTACCTGCAGATGTCGGGCAGGCCCGGCCTGCAGTTTGCCGACCGCGCGCACTTCATGGCCTATGCGGCGCGCGCTATGCGCGGGATCGCCATCGACCACGCCCGCGCGCGGAGTGCGCAGAAGCGGGGCGGTGGACTGGACATCACGGCGCTGGATACCTTCGTGTCCGACAACGCCATGGCGCCTGCCGACGCTGCGGCCGAAGACCTGGAACACATCGGCCAGGCCGTGGAGCGGCTGGCCGCCATCGACGCGCGGCTGGCCGAGCTGGTAGACCTGAAGTTCTTCGCCGGGCTGACCTTCGCCGAGATCGCCGCGCTACGCGGCGGCTCGGAGCGCACCGCACAGCGCGATTGGGACAAGGCCCGGGCGCTGCTGCACGGGCTGTTGAAGGGTTAGAAGTCGCTGGTCAGCGGGATGTGCAACCCGCGCAGCATGCGATCGACGTGCACCAGTGCGGCAGCTGCGGCGGCAAGCGTCAAAGAGATGAAGAGCAGGGCGGTCAGGGCGTAGTGCATGGCGGGCTTTCTGTGGATTCGGCGCCGCGGGCTGCGGGCCTGCCAGGGACATCGCAGCAGCCCGCCGAAACACGACAGGCGCAGTGCATGTCCAGTTCGAAGCGCTGCTTTCGATCTCACTTCAGCGGCCCGCGGGTCGCAGCTGGATGACAGCCCGCCACTTACGATGTCCACACCGAAGTCGCTTTGATGAATGCCCATTCCGACACCCCCGACGCCGCCACCTGGGCCCGCCTGAGCCCGTTGCTGGACGAGGCGCTGGACCTGCCTCCGTCTGAACGCGTGCCCTGGCTGGCTGCCCTGCAGACGCGCGCGCCCGACGACGCTGCAGTGTTGCAGGGGCTGCTCGAACGCCACGAAGCCGCCGGCCGCGACGACTTTCTCGCTGGTTCGGCTCACGCCGGGCCTGCCGGGGCTGCCGTTCCCGCCGCTGGCCACCGCATGGGCCCCTGGACCATCGAGGCCCCGCTGGGTGAAGGCGGCATGGCCAGCGTGTGGCTGGCGCGGCGCAGCGACGGCCGTCACGACGGCCAGGCCGCCATCAAGCTGATGCACGGGCGCCTGCACGGCACCCAGGCCAGCCAGCGCTTCGAGCGCGAGGGCCGCATCCTGGCGCGGCTGGAACACCCGCACATCGCACGCCTGCTGGACGCTGGTGTGGCCAGTGACGGCGACGGCGGCCAGCCCTACCTGGTGCTGGAACTGGTGCGCGGCGAAGCCATCGACCGCTGGTGCGACGAACGCCAGTTGGATGTCGAAGGCCGCCTGCGGCTGTTCGTCGACGTGGTGCTGGCCGTGGCCGCCGCCCATGCGCAACTGGTGGTGCACCGTGACCTCAAGCCCGGCAACGTGCTGGTCGACGGGCAGGGCCAGGTCAAGCTGCTGGACTTCGGCATCGCACGGCTGCTGGACGAGGGCGAAGACGGTGCCGCCCAAGCCGCCACGCGTACCGGCCAGCGGGCTTTCACGCCGGCCTGGGCCGCGCCGGAACAGGTGCGCGGCGAACCGGTGTCCACCGCCACCGACGTGTGGGCGCTGGGCGTGCTGCTGTGCCAGTTGCTCACCGGCCGCCACCCGAGCGGGCTGCCGTGGACCAGCGATCTCACGGCCTGGATGCACGCGGCGGCGCTGCCCGACATGAAGCGACCCAGCCAGCTGGCCGCTCAAGGCGAAGACATCGCCGCGCTGGCCGCCGCGCGCGGCTTGCCGCCGCTGCGCCTGGCCAAGCGGCTGCAGGGTGAGTTGGACCAGATCGTGCTGCGTGCGCTGGCTGACGAGCCCGGCCGCCGTTACGCCAGCGCCCAGGCACTGGCAGACGACGTGCAGCGCCACCTGCGCAACGAACCCGTCAGCGCGGTGGCCGACACCGTGGGCTACCGCGCAGCCAAGTTCGTGCGGCGCAACCGGCTGACCGTGGGCGCGGCGTCCGTCACCTTGCTGGCGCTGCTGGCCGGCGTGCTG
>JBBQMM010000487.1:0-3564 GCA_038328935.1 Burkholderiales bacterium | reverse complement strand
GGTAGTCGCCGTTGACGATCACCGTGTTGCCGTAGGTATTGAGGCCCGCGTCCTTCCAGGCGACGAAGCCCAGGTCGTCGCCGAGCTCCTTCTGGAAGATGTGGTGGATGTTGTAGAAAGAGGTCGTCACGTCCACCGACTTGGACTTCAGCGAAGCCAGCTTGGCATTGGCATCAATGTTCACCCAGGTCACTGATTTGGGGTCGATCTTGTTGGCCTTGGCCAGTGCCGGCCACATCACGCGTGCGCCGTCGGCGGCCGGGTTGCCGATCTTCTTGCCGACGAAGTCTTTGACGCCGGTGATGCCCGAGCTTTTCAGCCAGTACATGCCCTGCGGCGAATTGGCATAGACGTTGAACACCGCCACTGTGTCGGCGCCTTTGCCCTTGGCAACCAGCACGCCACCCATGTCGGCCAGGCCGAAAGCGGAGGCGCCGGCGCCCACGCGCTGTGTGGACAGCGCCGAGCCCTTGCCGGGCTCCAGATTCAAGTCGATGCCTTCCTTGGCGTACCAGCCCAGTTTCTTGGCGTAGTAGTAGGGTGCGTGGTCGCCGCCGGGCACCCAGTTCAGCACGAAGTCGACCTTTTGCTGCGCGTGGGCAGCAGCCGTGGCCGACAAGGCCGCGGCAATCAAGGTCAACTTCGCGGCGGTGAGGACAAAAGCTGTTTTCATGCGGACTCCTGTGATGCTGTTGAACATGGGCAGGTTCAGTGAACCTTGGATATGAACGCTTTCGGGCTGTCCGCGTTGACGGGCTTTGCAACCAGCGTTGACGGGCCATGCCCGGTGGGGTAGAGTAAATTCACCGTTTGGTGATTTGCGAATTCAGTATAGAACACAGAGGCTGTTTTGCCTCTGTGCCGGCAGCGCCCCACATCCCGAGTTTTCCCCTATGCCAGCCACCTGCGCTGTACCCGGCCCTCATGTTTGCGCACTGGTCTGACTGGCCGGCTGAAACGCTGGCGTTGCTGCGCCGAGGCACGGTGATCCCGGCGCACCCGCTGGCGCTGGATGCACAGCGCCGGCTGGATGTGCGCCACCAGCGCGCGCTGACCCGGTATTACATCGATGCCGGGGCCGGTGGCCTGGCGGTGGGTGTGCATTCCACCCAGTTCGCCATACGCGAAGTGGGCCTGTACGAGCCCGTGCTGAAGCTGGCAGCCGAGACCGCATGCGAATGGCAGGCGCAGCGCCTGGCCCGTGGCGAAGCGGTGCAACCGTTGTTGCTGATCGGCGGCCTGGCGGGCCGCACCGCTCAGGCTGTGGCCGAGGCACGCATCGCGCAAGCCTTGGGCTACCACGCCGGCATGCTGTCGCTGGCGGCGATGAAAGGGGCTTCGGTCGACGAACTGGTGGCCCATTGCCAGGCCGTGGCCGAGGTCATGCCGCTGATTGGCTTCTATCTTCAGACGGCAGTGGGCGGCATTGCGCTGCCCAGCGACTTCTGGCGCCGCTTTGCGGCCATCGACAACGTGGTGGCCATCAAGATGGCGCCTTTCGACCGCTACCGCACGCTGGATGTGGTGCGCGGCCTGGTGGCCGCAGGCGCCGAAGAGCGCGTCACGCTATACACCGGCAACGACGACCACATCGTGCTGGACTTGCTGGTGCCCTACACCGTGATGCGCCAGGGCCACGCGGTGACCGTGCGCATTCGGGGTGGGTTGCTGGGCCACTGGAGCGTGTGGACCGCGAAGGCCGTGGAGCAGTTGCAGCGCATCCATGCGGCGGTGCAGGCGGGTGCGGCCGGTGCCGATCTGCTGGCACTGGATTCGCGCGTCACCGACTGCAATGCCGCGTTTTTCGACGTCGCCCACGGCTTTGCCGGGTGCATACCCGGGTGCCACGAAGTCTTGCGCCGCCAGGGGCTGCTGCAGGGCATCACCTGCCTGGACCCGCTGGAAACCCTGTCGCCCGGCCAGACTGCCGAAATCGACCGTGTCTGCCAAGAGCATGGCGACCTCTCCGACGACCGCTTCGTTGCCGCCCATCTGGCGCGGTGGTTGAGCTGAACGCACTGTACAGGCGCTAAACGATGGAACATCTGCAATCCAAACTCGGCCGCTACACGCTGGGCGTGGTGTCGCACCTGCTGCTGCTGCTGGCCTGGTACTTGTTCGTGAAACTGGGCGACGTGCCCAAGTTCGTGATGCCGTCCCCCGCGGCCACGTTGCAGTCGCTGTTTGTGTCGGACTACGGCTGGTGGAGAAACACGCTGGTGACGGCCACCGAAATTTTTGGCGGCTATGCGTTGGCCCTGGTGGTGGGCGTGTTGCTGGCGATGCTGTTCACCTGGTCCAAGACGCTGGAAGCGCTGATGCTGCCGCTGCTGGTGACGCTGAACATGATTCCGAAAGTGGCGCTGGGGCCGCTGATCATCGTGTGGTTCAAGTACGGTGTGTTTCCCAATGCGATGATGGCGTTTTCGATTGCCGTTTTCCCCATCCTGCTGACCACCGCGCGCGGGCTGCGCGAGATCGAACCCGACCTGCTCGACCTGGTGCGGTCGCTGCGCGGCTCGCGCTGGCAACTCTTCATCAAGGTGCAGTTGCCGGGTGCCCTGCCTTATGTGTTTGCCGGCATGAAGGTGGCCGCGATCCTGGCCGTGGCGGGCGCCATCGTGGGCGAATTCCTGGGCTCCGACCGCGGCCTGGGCTACCTGATGCTGCAGGTGCAGGTGACGCTCGACACGCCGGCCATGTTCATGGCGGTGATCCTGATCACGCTGCTGGGCATGCTGCTGTATGGCCTGGTGATGTTGCTGGAGCATCTGCTGGTGGTGAAGGACGCGCGCATTTCATGAGCACCGTCACCGCCAGCGCCAGCCACACCTCCAGCGCCAGCGCCACCGCCACCGCCACCGCGCATGTTGCGACGACCGCTGTCGAGCCCTTCATCCACCTGGCCGGCGTCAGCAAGACCTATCGCACAGGACGCAAAGAACACCTGGCGATCTCTGATGCCACTTTCGACGTGCAGCCCGGCGAACTGGTGGCGCTGGTGGGCCCATCAGGCTGCGGCAAGAGCACGCTGCTGAAGATCCTGGCCGGGCTGCACCCGCACGATCAGGGCACCGTGCGCCTGGGCTCGGCCACGCACCCCTTCGACCCGGCGCGCGACGTCGGCATGGTGTTCCAGGCGCCGCTGCTGCTGAAGTGGCGGCGCATCCTGGACAACGTGCTGCTGCCGGCTGAACTGCTGGGTCTGCCGATGGCTGCAGCCAGAACGCGGGCGCGCGATCTGCTGGCGCTGGTCGGGCTCGCCGGCTACGAAGACAAGTACCCGTATGAGCTGTCGGGCGGCATGCAGCAGCGCGCGGCCATTGCGCGCTCGCTGGTGCACGACCCCAAGCTCGTGCTGATGGACGAGCCCTTCGGCGCACTGGATGCGTTGACGCGCGAGAAGATGAACCTGGAGCTGCTGCGCATCTGGAAAGAGTCGGGCAAGACCATCGTGTTCGTCACGCATGGCATTTCGGAAGCGGTGTTCCTGGGGTCTCGCGTCGTCGTGTTCACCGCCGGCCCGGCGCGCATGGCCGACAACTTCGAGATCGACCTGCCGCA
>JBBQMM010000486.1:0-3590 GCA_038328935.1 Burkholderiales bacterium | reverse complement strand
AAATTGCTGTCGAGCGCGCATGGCGCCACGATGAACGACATGGTGCTGATGCTGTGCAGCAGCGAGCTGCGTCGCTACCTGTCCAAACTCAAGCAGTTGCCGCGCAAGAGACTGATCGCCGCCGTGCCGATCTCGCTGCGCGCCAAAGGTGACGCGTCGTCCGACAACCAGGCCTCGATGAGCCTGGTGAGCCTGGGCACCCAGGTTTCCGACCCCCGCAAGCGCCTGGCTCATGTGATGGCAGCCACCGCGGCCATGAAGTCCAGCATGGGCAGCATCAAGAGCATCCTGCCCACCGACTTCCCGTCGCTGGGCGTGCCCTGGCTGATCGAAGCCGCCACCGCGCTTTACGGCAAGGCCAGGGTGGCCGAGCGCATCCCGCAGGTGGCCAACCTGGTGATCTCCAACGTGCCGGGGCCACCGGTGCCGCTGTACATGGCTGGCGCACGCATGTTGAGCAACCACCCTACCAGCATCGTGGTTCACGGATTGGCGCTGAACATCACGGTGCAAAGCTACAACCAGATGCTGGACTTCGGGCTCATGGCAGACGCAGCGGCGATGCCCGACGTGCGCGAACTGGCCGATGCGATCCGGATCGCATTCGACGACGTCATGGCGTTGCCGCTGCCGGGCGAAGCCGAGTCCGACGAAGCGCTGCCGCCGGGCCCGTTGCAGCGAAGCGCAAAGGGGCTGAGTGACACCGTGCAGGGGGCCATCACCGACACCATGCAGGCCGTCACCCGGCGTGTGGTGAAGACCGCCACGGCCACGGCCGGGCGTGCCAGCGCTGCTGCGCTGGGTGCTGCGGTCACGCAATTGGCAGGCAAACCGGCCCGGCCTTCTAGGGCAGCGACCCCAAAGGCGAAGCGCAGGGCTGGCTAACATGGGCCGATGACGACTCAGACGCACCAACACCGGCTCCGGCACCGGCTCCTTTTCAGGGCGCAGGCATGAGGGTCGTGGCCAACGGCATCGGCATCGAGGTCGACGACCAGGGGCCAGCAGGCGGAGAACCGCTGCTGTTGATCATGGGTCTGGGCATGCAGCTCATCGGCTGGCCCGAGGAGCTGGTGCAGGACCTGGTGGGTCGGGGCTTTCGCGTCATACGTCTTGACAACCGCGACGCCGGCCTGAGCCAGGGTTTCGACGAGCTGGGCACACCCAATCTCGCGCTGGCTGGCTTGCGCCACAGCTTGCGGCTGGCCGTCAACGCGCCTTACAGCTTGAAGGACATGGCCGCAGACAGCCTGGGCGTGCTGGACGCCCTGGGCCTGAATCAGGCGCATGTGTGCGGGGCCTCGATGGGCGGCATGATTGCGCAGCACCTGGCGGTGCGCCACCCGACCCGGGTCAAGAGCCTGACGCTCATCATGACCACCACCGGTGCGCGCAGCCTGCCGCAACCCTCCTTGCGCGTGCGCGGCGCGCTGTTGTCCCGGCCTGCCGGCAAAAGCCCCGAGGCCGTGGTGGCGCACCTGAAGCGCCTGTTCTCGATCATCGGCAGCCCTGCCTACCCGCCCGACCCTGCGCGCCTGCAAGAGCGCATGCAGGCCAGCGTGGCGCGTGCCTGGCGCCCGGCAGGTACGGCACGCCAGCTGGCGGCCGTGGTGGCCGATGGCGACCGCTCGGTGCTGGTGCAGAACCTGCGGGTGCCCACACGTGTGATCCACGGCGAAAGCGACCCTTTGGTGCCGGTGATGGCAGGGCGTGAACTGGCGCGCCTGATCCCGGGCGCCCAGGCCGACTTCATACCCGGCATGGGCCACGACCTGCCGGCGCAACTGCTGCCCCGTATCGCGCAGGGCATTGCCGACAACGCCAGGCGCTGAGCCTGGCGACTTGGTGACCCGGTGGCCCGGCGCGGTGGCGCCGGGGAGTTCAGTCAGTTCTTGACGACCTCGGTGATCTCGATGACCAGGTCACGGGCGTTGTTCAGCACCGCTGCCGATTGCCCGCTGATGTCGCCGGCGGCCGACATCGCCTGGCCCGTCTTGCTGATGCGTGCCACCACCACCACGCGCTCGAAGAGCGACAAGCGCGCCGTGGGTGCCATCGCCATGCTGTCGTCCAGGCTGAACTGCAGCGGCAGGTCCTTCACGCGATGCCTCGACACCGCCAGCGGCATGCGCGAGCCCTCGGCCGGCCGCGCCAGCACAAATACCGTGTCTTCAGGCGACACCTGGGAGGCCAGTGCAGGCGCCAGACGCACGGTGCCGGTGATGCGGGCGCTGGAGGAAGTGGCCGCCGGGGCGGCCGTCGAAGCAACAGTCGCATCCAGCGGTGCAGCGCTCGAAGCCAAGGGCGCAGGAGCCGCGGCCACGGCCAAGGCAGGTGGCAACCCTCCGAGCTTGCGCGCTTCGTCGATACCGCTTTGCAGCTGCGTCAGGAACTCGCTGCCGGGCGGCGAAAGCCGGGCCAGCAGTTCCCAGTGGCGCACTGCGGCACTGAAATCCTTGCGGTCGAAGGCAGCCGAACCGGCCAGCGCCAACGCCTTCGGATGGTTGGGGTCCAGCTTGAGCGCACGATCAATGATCTGCGTGGGTTCGCCCGCCAAGGTGCGGTTGTTCTGAAACGCCATCAGGTCGGCGTAGTCGGCCAGCAACTGCGGGTCATCGCCCTTGAGCGCCACGGCCTTCGCGTAGGCCTGCATTGCGTCGGCCGGGCGCGAAAGGCGGGCGTAGGAGCGCGCCAGCATGGCCCAGCCGTCGGGGTTGTCGGGTTGCTCCTTCAGCTTCTGAGCCAGCCGATCAACCACGGCTGCAAACTCCTCGGCACTGGCGGGAGCGCTGCCCCCTTCTGACGCCGCCACCACTGCACCGGGCGCGCCCGCGCTGGGCAGGCCGGGGGATCCGGTGATGGCGTAGCCACCGCCTGCCAGCGCCACCACGGCCGCGCCGAGCAGCGCCACCAGGCGGGTCGACGGACGGGGTGTCAGTGCGGGTGTCAGTGCGGGTGTCAGTGCGGGTGCGGTGGTCGCAGCGGGGTCTGCCAGCACCGCGTCGAGCAGCCGACGTTCCAGTTTCGCCTGCAGCGGCGCGTGCGCCGCAGCGCTGATGTCGCCGCGGGTCAGGCGCTCGTTCAAGTGCTGCAACTGCTGCCGCAATGCGGCCACGGATTCGGTCATGGGTGCGATGTCGGTTGGGCGGCGCGTGGTGTTTCCTGCGCGCTGGATGGGGTGGCCGCTGCGGATCGGTTCGGCTCGGCTTCGTCGGGCTCGAACTGGTCGGCACCCAGCTGGTTGCGCCGGCGCAATATGAGCCAAAGGCTGATGCCGCCCACCAGCAGCAGCGTCGGCGGCCCGAACCACAGCAGCACGGTGTTGCTGTTGACGGGCGGGCGGTACAGGACAAAGTCGCCGTAGCGTTGCGTCATGTAGGCCCTGATCTCTTTTTCGCTCTTGCCTTGGCGCAGCATCTCACGCACCTGGTTGCGCAAGTCCACCGCCAGGCCGGCGTCGGAATCGGCGATGGTCTGGTTCTGGCAGACCAGGCAGCGCAGTTCAGCGGCCAACACCATCATGCGGGCCTCGATCTCGGGGTTGAGCGCGGCCGACGGGGCGTCCTTGGCGCTGGCGGGCGCGCCTGTCA
>JBBQMM010000485.1:0-3591 GCA_038328935.1 Burkholderiales bacterium | reverse complement strand
GTCAGCCTGGCGCGGTTGAAGACCAAGGACGACTACAGCTACATGCATTCGGTAGCCGTGTGCGCGCTGATGGTGGCGCTGGGGCGGCAATTGGGCATGGACGACGACGCGTGCCGCGAAGCCGGCCTGGCCGGGCTGATGCACGACATCGGCAAGGCGCTGGTGCCGCTCGACATCCTGAACAAGCCCTCGCGATTGACCGAAGCAGAGTTCGCCCAGATTCGCAAGCATCCCGAACAGGGTCATCAGCTGCTGTTGGAAGGCAAGAGCACCCACCAGGCCGCGCTGGACGTGGTGCTACACCACCACGAGCGTTTCGACGGCAAGGGCTATCCCTTCGGCTTGGCCGGCGAACAGATCTCGCGCCTGGCGCGCATGGGCTCGCTGTGCGACGTCTATGACGCCATCACCTCCAACCGGCCCTACAAAGCCGGCTGGGACCCGGCCGAGTCGATCGCCAGGATGGCGAGCTGGAAAGGTCAATTCGACGCACCGATGTTCTCGGCCCTGGTGCAGAGCCTGGGCATCTACCCCACGGGCAGCCTGGTGCGCCTGGAGTCCGGGCATCTGGCCGTGGTGGTGGCGCAGAACCCCAGCACGCTGGTGGACCCGGTGCTCAAGCTGTTCTATTCGGTGAAGCGGCAAATGCCGGTGACGCCGCAGGTCGTGGACCTGGCTGCAGCCGGTTGCCACGATCGCATCGTGGCGCGCGAGCAGCGTCTTCCAGGCCAGTTTCCCTGGTTGGACGGGTTGTGGGCCGACACCGAGGTGCTGCGCCGCATGAACGGCAGTCCCCACTGAACCACCCCTGAGCAACGTCGCTGGCGCGGCGCAGGTGGTTGCCCACGCTGCCGACCATTCAATCGCGTGTGGCCCGCCGGCGCACGGCTTCCAGGTACGCCAGCCCGTCAGGCGGCAGCCCGCTTCGTTGGCTGGCCCACACCATCTCGCCCAGGCACTCCATCACCTCGTGATGCGCCTCGTGCAGCGAGTTGCGCCTGGCCGCCAGCAATTCCACCGCCTGACGGATGCCGGTAGGCTGGTCGATGGCCACCTGCTCTTCGATGCTCAGGTGCATGGACAGATGCAGGAAGGGGTTGGTCCGCCCAGCCTCCACCGTGTAGACGGCGGCCAGAGCCGCGGCCTCGTCGGCAAGGTCGGCGTGGTATTCGGGGTGCTCGGCGATCCAGCGCGCCGCCAGCGCCTGCATGGGCTGCAGCGGTGCCTTCATCTGATCGCGCGCATGCGCTTCGCAAAAGAAGCGACGCACATCGTTCTGCGAGGGTTGGAACATCCGAGAATTGTCGTCCATCACTGCCACTGCAGCGGCTGCCGCCGCGCCACCACCCTGCCATGATCACCAGCACCGAACAGCTCTTCACCGAAGCCCGCACCCAGAACGGCTATCTCGACATACCCGTGAGCGACGCGCAGTTGCGCGAGCTGTACGAGCTGATGAAGTGGGGCCCGACCTCGGCCAATTGCAGCCCGGCGCGGCTGCAGTTCGTGCGCAGTGCCGCCGCCAAGGACAGGCTGGCGGCCTGCGTGGCGCCTGCCAACAAGGCCAAGGTGCTGCAGGCGCCGGTGACCGTCATCGTGGGCATGGACATGGCGTTTTTCGAGCGCCTGCCGCAGCTGTTCCCGCACACCGATGCGCGCGCCTGGTTCGTCGGCAAGCCGGCGATGATCGAGGCCACCGCCTTTCGCAACAGCAGCCTGCAGGGTGCCTACCTGATGCTGGCCGCGCGGGCCATGGGCCTGGGCTGCGGGCCCATGAGCGGCTACGACGCCGCGGCTCTGGATGCGGCTTTCTGGGCCGGTACCACGGTGCGCAGCAATTTCATCTGCACCCTGGGTCATGGCGACCCCGCCAAGGTGCTGGCGCGCAGCCCGCGCCTGGCATTTGAAGAGGCCTGCCAGCTTGTTTGAGAGCTTGCCGGTCATCCATGACCCCTGGTTCTGGGCCGTCGCGGTACCCGTGGTGTTGCTGGCGGGTCTTTCGAAGAGCGGCTTTGCCAGCGGCCTGGGCAGTCTGGCCACGCCGATGATGGCGCTGACGGTGCCCGTGCCGCAGGCCGCGGCGGTGATGCTGCCGCTGCTGCTGGTGATGGACGTCACGGGCCTGCAGCAACTGTGGCGCCAGCGTGACCGCAGCCTGGTGCGTCTGCTGGTGCCCTGGGGCCTGCTGGGCACGGCCGCAGGCGTCGTGCTGTTCGGCGTGCTGCCTTCAGCCGCGTTGTCGGGCGTGGTGGGCGCGCTCACCCTGCTTTTCGTGGCGCAGCGGTTCTTGTTTCCGCCCAGCGCCGGCAAGCCGGCCGCGCCGCGCTGGGTGGGCCGGCTGTGCGCCACGTTGGCGGGCATCACCAGCTTCATCGTGCACGCCGGCAGCCCGCCCGTGCTGGCCTATGTGTTGCCGCTGCGGCTGGCACCCCTGGTCACCAGCGCCAGCCTGGCGGTGTTTCTGGCCACCATCAACGTCGCCAAGGTGCTGCCCTATGCGGCGCTGGGGCTGCTGGACTCGCGCAACCTGGCCACCGCTGGTTTGCTGATGCCGTTGGCGGCCTTTGGCGTGTGGGTGGGCACACGGCTGCTGCATCGCATCACGCCTACCTGGTTCTACCGCGTGGCCTATGCCGGCATGTGCTTCACGGGCGTGAAGCTGCTGTCAGACGGGCTGCGCGCGGCGTTGGCGTAAGTGCGCCCCCAGGCGGGTTTGCCACCGCCCATCGCCAGAGGCGCTGGGCCTTCGGGCCGTCCAGGTCCGCGCAGGCGGACTCGGAGCCGCGGCCCTCAGCCCCCCCCCCGAGGGGGTATGAGTCAAGCAACCAAGTGACACTGACTCATGCGGCCGCGCTCGCGGCCGTCAAGGCTTGAGGATGCGCTGCAAAAACTCGGTGAGTGCCACGAAGTAGTAGTCGGCGTTTTCGCGCCGCGCAAAGCCGTGGCCTTCGTTGTCGGCCAGCAAGTACCACACGGGCGTGCCGCGCGACTGCAGGCTGCGCACGATCTGCTCGCTTTCGGTCCAGGGCACGCGCGGGTCGTTCTTGCCCTGCACCACCATCAGCGGCTTGTTGATCTTGTCCACATGCGTCAGCGGCGAGATGCTGTGCAGGAAGGAACGCATCGCCGGGTCGCGTTCGTCGCCGTACTCGACGCGACGCAGATCGCGGCGGTAGCTTTCGGTGTTCTCCAGAAAACTGACGAAGTTGCTAATGCCCACTTCGCTCATCGCGCCGGCGATGCGGTCGGCCAGGCGCGTGCTGGCGGCCAGTGCCATGTAGCCGCCGTAGCTGCCGCCCGCCACGGCCACGCGGGTGGCGTCCAGCCGCGGGTGCGTTGCGATCCAGTCGATGGCACTGCCCATGTCCTTCACGCTGTCTTCGCGCAAGCGCCCGTTGTCCAGGCCGAGAAAGGTCTTGCCGTAGCCGCTGGAGCCGCGCACGTTGGGCTCCAGCACCGCCAACCCCATCTGTTCGATGAGGTAGTTGATGCGGCCCTGCCAGCCCTGCTTGGCCTGACCCTCGGGCCCACCGTGCATCATCCTAGAAACCGCAGTTGACCGCTTCTCTCCGCTGGCTACACCGCATGAAT
>JBBQMM010000484.1:0-3593 GCA_038328935.1 Burkholderiales bacterium | reverse complement strand
TCCAGCTTCTGGGCGGGTTTGCTGCTCCTGTACCATTTCGCCCCGCAGTTGGGGGCCGATGCCGGTGCAAAACGGGTGCAGGCCGCCACCGGCGCCCGCCTGCACAGCGTGGACAACCCGGGCTTAGCTGATGAAACCACGCCCGCCGCCGGCGTGCGCGATTTCCCACGGCCGCGGCCACGCCCACGTGCACCCACCTTGCTGCGGCGCGTGGCGAATGAGTGAAGCCCCCGGCCGCCGGCCGGGGTGGAGCCGACGACCTGCTGCAGTTGCGCTGCTGGAGCTGGCACCAGCGTCGCGCCGGCGTTTCATCGGCATGGGTGCAGGGCTGGGTGCCGGGATGTTTTGGACCTCGGCGTCGCAGAGCGCGTGGTCGGTGGCGCTGCCAACTGGGCGCGGCCCTGAAGTCTGCCGCCTTCCGGCTGTGCAGCGCCATCCACGCGCGGACCACCTCGGCGCGCCCCTGGACGTGCGAGCCTTCGGCGCGCCCCTGGACGTACGTGCCTTCGGCGCGCCCCTGGACGTACGCGCCTTCGGCGCGGTGGGCAACGGCGCGCGCGACGACACCGCTGCCATCCAGCGTGCGCTGAACGCCCTGCAACCCGGGCAGTGGCTGGTCTTCCCGCCGGGCCGCTATCTGCACGCCACCCGGCTGGTGGTGGCGCAGCAGGGTGCCACCATCAGCGGCTACGGTGCCACGCTGCATGCCACCAACCCGGCTGACCAGGCGCTGTTGATTCAGGCCAGTGGCGTGCGCGTGCAGGGGTTCACGATGACGGCGGTGACCGACCGGCGGCGCGTCGCGCCCTGGGAATCCCGCCTCGCGATCTGGCGCGATGGTGAGCAGCGCGCGCCACTGACCGACATCGAACTGCGCGACAACCGCATCATCGAGTCGGGGGCGCCCGGTACGCCAGGGGCCAACAGCAGTTCATCGGCCGCCATCTTCGTGCACGGCGTGCACGGCTTCGTGGTGGCGGGCAACGAGGTGCGGCGTTCGCTGTCCGACGGCATCCACGTCACCGGCGGTGCGCGCCATGGCCGCGTGGTCGGCAACACCGTGCGCGAAAGTGGCGATGACATGGTGGCGGTGGTGTCGTACCTGGTGCAGGGCGATGAGAAGACAGACCCACCCGAGCGGATCGCTGCTGAACTGCAACAGCGCCGCGAGCGCGAACTGGTGCAGGACGTGCTGATTGCCGACAACGACGTGGCTGGCCAGTACTGGGGCCGTGGCATCTCGGTGGTGGGCGGCGAGCGGGTGACCATTGCCCGCAACCGCATCGACGCCACGACCCATGCCGCAGGCATCTACATCGCGCGCGAACAGGGTTGGGGCAGTTTCGGGGTCCGACAGGTGGTGGTGGCCGGCAACCACATCAGCCGCGTGCAGACCACCCGGCCGGCCTACACCGTGCTGGACGCACCGCAGCGCTGGCAGCGCACCGGCCACGGCGCGGTGGAGCTGGTGGCGCACGTCTTCGACGACGAAGCGCGCTGGCCGCTGCTGCGCAGCGCGCTCACGGTCGAGCAGGTCGGCGTGTGGAACAACCTGATCGAAGACGCGGCCACGGCTGGCGTGCGCGTGGGCTATGGCTGGGGACGCCCGGCCTATCCTGGCTGGCGCGGGCCCGGGCTGGGCGGCGCGCTGCGGCGCCATTCGGGTGCCGCGATCCGCGCAGTGCAGCTGCGCGACAACCGTTTGCTGCGGGTGCAGGCGGGGGGCATCGAAGTGCTCAATGGGCGCGACGTGAGTGCCCGGATGGTGTGCTCGGGCAACACGCTGGATGGCCAGCCGCTGTCGCCACCCGGATGCGCGACCGTGGCCGCCGAGATGCCCGTCATCACCGGCGCCGCGATGACCTGCGGGGCTTGACGGCTCGCGGCTCGCGATGGTGCAGCCGCCGTGCGCTCAGAACGGCCGCGACTTGCGGCGCATGCGGTGGATGTCCAGCGCCACCAACGTCAGCCCGATGGCCAGCGGGACAAAGCGGGTTTCGCCGAGGTAGCCGTAACGCAGCGACTCGCTGAGGTGCAGCACGAAGACGCCGTACATCAGCAGCCCGAAGGTATGCCCCCGCTGCATTCCCAGGTAGGCACGCCCGATGCTGTAGCCAAGTCCGGTGTAGTAGAGAACGGAGCCGAAGTAACCCAGGTCCAGCACGGTGCGAAAGTAGGCGGTGGGGCTGTTGAACGCCGGGTTGCCGAGCGACTGCAACCAGTGCTGCTCGACAATGCGCCGGTTGCCGAATGCGGCATCCAGCAGCTGCCCCAGCCCTGGCGTGAGCCACAGCGACTCAAAGACGAAAGCGCCGCTGTAGTAGGGCCAGTCCGGGGTTTCGACCAGCACGCCGATGCCGTTGTTCACGGCCGTGGCGTAGTAGGTGATCAGCCGGTCGAGTGACGCCTCCCACACCGAGCTGTACTGGCTGGTCAGGAACTCCCAGCTGCGAAAATACTCGGTGGCCGTGAACACACCGTACAGCGCAAATGGGGCGAGCGCCGGCACCACCCGGGCCAGCCTCCAGGTTCGGTTGCTGGTGACCGGCAGGTAGGCCATCCGCGTGACGGTAAAGCACACCACAAGCTCCATCACGGCCAGCCGTTCGGCCCAGGCGAAGGCCCTGAAGCAGGCGAGCACGAACACCAGCACGAGGCCCACCTTCTCGATGCGCGTGATGGCCCGTGGCTGCGCGCCCGCCTTGATGGCGTAGGCAATGACATAGGCCAGACCGAACTGCGTAAAGGTAGTGACACCCTTGACGGTGGCAATGTCGTCCCGGATCTCGGGACGTTCGCCCCGGACCACTTCAAGCAGCAGATCGGTGCGCAACAACACGGGGCCGAACCAGACCGCATAGGCGGCCAGCGCGGGCAGCAGCAACATCAACATCAAAGCCAGCGAGATTTGCGGTGGTGGCACCGCGCTTACGGTGTGCCGGTGCGCCAGTGCCAGCTGCACGCCGGCCAGCGTGGCCAGCAGCAGCACGAGTCCGAACGCGTAGTCCCAGCCGGGCACGTAGGCGATGGGGGTGTGCTTCTTGAAGTCGTAGGCCAGCACGCTGAGATACACCGGCATCAGCACCAGCAGGATGATGCGTGACGGATGCAGCCACCACAGCTCGGACGCCTGCCGCACCGGGGCCGCGGTTGCCTGGACTCGGGCCTTCCAGGGCCATGCCTGCGCCATCGGGGTCATCACGAGCGTGCTGTGGGGTGCCCGTGCTCCGCCGACGCGACCCCGGTTGTGACAACGTTCGCGCCCCCGGTCGCGCCCCCGGTCGCGCGGGGCAGCAGCCGGCCCGCCCGCGGGGCGGGCCGGCTGTGCCAATGCCGGGGCGCCACCGCCAGCGCCAGCCAGGCTGCCAGCAGCCCCGCAGCGCCAGCCGCCGGGCCGACGAAGGCGCCCAGGTGCGGGAACCCGACCCACATCACGCCTGCGGCCACGCCCAGCGCCGTGCCCCACTTGAAAGCCAGCAACCAGGGTCGGTCGTTGGCCATCACCAGCATGTCCACGGCCTGGTCGGCAAACAGCAGCACCGCAAAGGCAGCACCGGCCACCAGGAAAGGGGCGCTGCCGGCAAAAGCAGGCC
>JBBQMM010000483.1:0-3594 GCA_038328935.1 Burkholderiales bacterium | reverse complement strand
CAGCTGGACGTGTTGAACCGGCGCCTGGCAGACAGTGCTTTCCTGGCCGGCGACGACTACACGGTCGCCGACATCGCCGTCTGGCCCTGGTATGGCGCCCTGGCCAAAGGGCAGCTCTACGAAGCCGGCGAATTTCTGCAGGTGCACGAATACACCCATGTGCTGCGATGGGCCGACCAAATTGCCCAGCGCCCGGCCGTGCAGCGTGGCCGCAGAGTCAACCGCACCTGGGGCCAGCCCGAGAGCCAACTGCCAGAGCGCCACCGCGCGAGCGACTTCGACGTCCCGGGGCAGGCGTCATGATCACGCTGTACGACTGCGCCACCGCGCCCAGCCCGCGCCGTGCGCGCATTCTGCTGGCCGAGAAAGACGTCGCGCACGACACGGTGCAGATCGACCTCAAGAGCGGCGCGCAGTTCGGCAGCGCCTACCGGGCCATCAACCCCCAGTGCACGGTTCCCGCATTGCGTACCGAGGAAGGCGACCTGCTGACCGACAACGCCGCCATCGCGGCCTACCTGGAAGCCCGCTACCCCGAGCCGGCGCTGATGGGCAGCACGCCGCAGCAGAAAGCCGAAATCGCCAGCTGGAACTGGCGCATCGAGTTCGAGGGCCTGATGGCCATCGCCGAAGCGCTGCGAAACGGCACTCCGGCAATGGCCAACCGCGCGTTGCCCGGCCCGGTGGACTACCCCCAGATCCCGGAACTCGCGCAGCGTGGGCTGCTGCGGGTGCAGCAGTTCTTTCAAATGCTGGATCAGCACCTTGCGGGCCGTGACTTCGTGGCCGCGCATCAGTTCAGCGTCGCCGACATCACGGCCGTGGTGGCCATCGACTTCGCCCGCGTGGTCAAGGTCAAGCCCGGCGACTTGCACCCCCATCTCTTGCGTTGGCGCCAGGCCATGGCGGGGCGGGCTTCGATGAAGCTCTAGAAACTCTTCGCACGGAGGCGTGAAACTGTCGGATTTTTTAACGCTTCGGACCTCACTTTCGTGAACCAAGTTTGCAAGTCCATGATTGTTAAAGGGATTTTGTAGATGGCATGAGACTTGCTCGAGCCAGCCTGAAGCCTTGTTTCAGCCCCAGCCGGATGGCTTGATGCTGAGGCCGGCCCAGAGTTCTGCGGGCCCTGAATGGGGCCGCTGAGTCCAGTTTTCAGTTCAGTCAACGGAGGGATCGACATGTTGAAGATTCGGAACAATTTGAAGAGGTCGGTGCTTGGCGCAGTTGCTTGCGCAACCATGACCATGGCAGTGGGCTCGGCGCAGGCCGCGAACACGCCGTTTCAGCAGGACGTGGCCGCTGCGATTGACCGCGCCATTGAGTTCCTGGCCAACCAGGGTGTTTACAACAATCCAAGTTCAGAAGGCAATCAAGGGGCGAACGGCCTCGCCATGCAGGCCTTGCTTGAAAAGCGGGCCAGCGGCGATCTGTCAGCTCCGCCGCAGGGTTACGTGGGCGCCAGTCCAACAGACCAAGGACGACTTAAGACCGCTGCAGCTTTCATTCTTGACCGCGCCGCCGAAACCAGTTTTTTCGCCTACGTTGACGGACAGTGGATTTTCGCGCTGTCGGGTTACGCGCTGACCAATGGTCCCGACAAGAGCGCCCTGGGAGCTGGCATTGCCGGAAATGCGGATTACGAAACCATCAAGCAGGCGATGGACAGGATGGTCGACCGCACGCTCGCCAATCAGCGCAGGGCTGATAACGGATACCCGAACCCGGCCAACCAGGGCTATTGGTGTTACACCAATGCCGGTTGCGAGGATTCATCGACAACACAGTTCGCGGCTGCTGGTTTGCATGCTGCCAAGACCTTCTACACATCTGCCAAAAGCGGTGACGGCGGGCCTTTTGCCGACGCCGCCCGTGCAGCGTTGATCGATGCTGCACTGGCACGCACCAAGACGGCGTACGCGCTGAACGGGGGCACAGGCTCTGACAATGCCAACTGCGGGGTTGTGTCAGCCACTGAACGCGGCCACGGTTACAACTCTCCTGCGTCGGGCTACAAGCCATCTTTGCAGCAGACCGCCTCCGGCATCTATATCCAGTTGTTCGGCGGCTCGGACGTCAACACGCCGGCCGTACAGAACTACATGGAATGGGTGCGCAACCACTACCGCTGGCAGGACCTCGACAACCTCGGCAATTTCTGGCCGAGCGAGTCCTGGGGCTACTATCTCTGGAGTTCCTTCAAGGCCATGGAACTGATTCGCCAGTCGGGCGTGGTGCCGGCAGTCGGCAATCTGGGCCCGGACAGCTTCGGCAAGCTCGCAGGGGTTGCTGGATGCGCTGTGCGCCAACAGAACAAGGTGCCTTCTTCTTATGCGCGAGTACCCAGTTTTGGCGCGGGTGCCGTGGGCTACTACGCTGCTGAGCCCGCCGGGCAGTATTTCGACTTCGCGCACCAGATCATCAGCGCTCAGCGCTATGACGGATCGCTGCCGATCAACGGCAATGACGGAAAGTTCAACGTTTCGGTTCCTGGAGCACCTTCGCCTACCAGTGGCTGGCAAGGCGGCACGGACGCTGCCCACCAGTCGTACCTGCTGCTCGTGCTGCAGCGTTCCGTCGGCAACGTGATCCAGAAGTGCGACGTGGACGGCGACGGTGACGTGGACACGGCCGACCTGCAAGCCATTCGTCTGAAGATTGGTACGGTGCCTGCTGCCAACGACCCGCGCGACGCCAACGGCGACGGCAAGATCAACATCGCTGATGTCCGGTCGTGCTCGCAGGTTTGCACCAAGGCCAGCTGTGCCCCTTGATTGACGCCAGCATCGTCGTCGCTCTCTTCTCTTTCTGAAAGGTATTCGTCATGAAGTCTTATTTGTCTGCTGCGGCCTTGGCTGTGGCCGCCCTCTGCACCTCGGCACCCGCCAGCGCCGCCATCGTGCTGAGCTTTACACCTTCGGCCACGCAGATCTCCATCGGTCAAACGGTGATGGTCGACGTGGGCATCAGCGGTCTGGGCGCTGAATTCCTGTCGGGTTTGGATGTCAACTTTGTTTACAGCACGGCGGTGCTGAACTGGGTTTCCACGGCGTTTTCTGCCGCCCAGTTTGGAATGATCTTTCCCGATCCCATCGGCGAAACCGGTGGGCCGGGCGACATGGGGTACGACGTCATCTCACTTGAGGACGATGCCACGTTGGCAGGCATCCAGACCGACGACGCATTCAAGCTGTTCACGCTGGAGTTCACTGGCGCGGCTGACGGGGCGACGACCTTGACGCTGGGCGGCGGCGCGAATGATCGGCTGTTCCTCGGTTCGGGCGGGATCAATGCAGTTGAACTTGCAGTCGATGTCGGCTCGGTCTGCATCGCGGTGGGCAGCGGCTCTTGCGCTGGTGCCAGCCAGCCGATTCCAGAGCCGGCGACCTACGGCCTGGCAGCGATAGCCCTGTTGGCTGCCGGTGTGGCTGGCCGCAGCCGGCGCCGGGCGTCTGCCGCCACAGTCTGATTCAACTTCAGGTGCTTCGAAGGGGCCGGCATCGCCGGCCCTTTTTTTTCGATGCCGAAGTTCTTGCAGTCAGCCCGCCGTCCATCCAGAGATGGTGGCCACCGGCACGATCACCGACTCGGTGA
>JBBQMM010000482.1:0-3595 GCA_038328935.1 Burkholderiales bacterium | reverse complement strand
GGACAACAAGAGCAACCTCATCACACAACTGCAGGCGGTGGAGCAGTTGCTGAAGGCGGGCTTCAAACCCCGGCGCACGATCCACCTGGTGTTCGGACACGACGAAGAAGTGGGTGGCCAGCGCGGTGCCGTGCCCATCGTTGCGCTGTTGAAACAGCGCGGCGCGAAGCTGGCCTTCGTGCTCGACGAAGGCCTGGCCGTGACTGAAGGCATCTTGCCGGGCGTCGACAAGCCCTTGGCACTGATCGGCCTGGCCGAGAAGGGCTCGGTGTCCCTGAAATTCACCGCACAGGCAGCGCCAGGGCATTCATCGATGCCGCCCGCGGCCGGCAACAGCGCCATCGGCATGCTGACGGCAGCGCTCACGCGTCTGGACAACCAGCCGCTGCCCGGCGGCATTCAGGGTGCCGCTGCCGAGTTGTTTGCCGCTGTGGCGCCCGAGCTGCCTTTCGGCCAGCGGCTGGCGATGTCCAACCTGTGGCTGTTCAAGCCGGTGGTCGAGCGCATGCTGGGCAAGAGTGCGTCGAGCAACGCCATGCTGCGCACCACCACCGCGCTGACCATCCTGAACGCCGGCAACAAGGAAAACGTGCTGCCCGGCAAGGCCGAGGCGGTGGTGAACTTCCGCATCCTGCCAGGTGACAGCTCGGCGTCGGTGCTGGCGTTTGCGAAGCAGGCCATCGCCGACGAGCGCATCGAGGTGCAGTTGCTGGGCTTGCCGTTCGAGCCGTCGAAGGTGTCGTCGGCGCAGTCCGAGGGCTACAAGGTCATCGAGCGCACCATCCGCGAAGTCTTCCCCGATGCACTGGTGGCGCCGGGCCTGGTGCTGGCGGCCACCGATTCGCGCCACTTCCAGGATCTGGCCGAACAGACCTACCGCTTCATGCCCATCCGCTTCAAGTCACAAGACCTGGCGCGGGTGCACGGCACCGATGAGCGCATCTCGGGTGACCAGTTGGTCGACATGGTGCGCTTCTACTTCCGCCTGCTGCAGCAATCGGCTCAGTAAGCGCCTTCCCGTCACCCCTTTACCCACCCAAGGACGCCCGCCATGACACAAGCCGTCATCGTCTCCACCGCACGCACGCCGCTTTGCAAGAGCTGGAAGGGCGCCTTCAACATGACCCACGGTGCCACGCTGGGCGGCCACGCGGTGAAGCACGCCGTCGAGCGCGCGGGCATCGACGGCGCCGAGGTGGACGACGTGATCATGGGCTGCGCCAACCCCGAAGGCGCCACCGGCGCCAACATCGCGCGCCAGATCGTGTTGCGCGCGGGGCTGCCCGTCACCACCAGCGGCATGACCGTCAACCGCTTTTGCAGCAGCGGCCTGCAGACCATCGCGCTGGCTGCGCAGCGCATCATCGCTGGCGAGGGTGACATTTACGTGGGTGGCGGTGTGGAAAGCATCAGTTGCGTGCAGCAAGAGATGAACAAACACATGCTGGCCGACCCCTGGCTGCAGAAGAACAAGCCCGAGATCTACTGGAACATGCTGCAGACCGCCGAGCAGGTGGCCAAGCGCTACGGCATTGCCCGTGAACGGATGGACCAGTACGGCGCGGCCAGCCAGCAGCGCGCCACCGCGGCGCTGGAGGCCGGGCTGTTCAAGGACGAGATCGCCGCCATCACCGTGACCGCTGGCGTCGCCGATGCCGTGCTGGGCCTGCGCAGCAAGGAAGTGACGGTGGCCGACGACGAAGGCATCCGCCCGGGCACCACCTATGAGGGCATCTGCAACATCAAGCCGGCGGTTGCGGGCGGTGTCATCTCGGCCGGCAACGCCAGCCAGTTCTCTGACGGGGGCGGCGCCTGTGTGGTCATGCACGAGGCGGTGGCCGAGCGCAAGGGACTGAAACCGCTGGGCCGTTTTTTGGGTTTTGCCGTCGCCGGCTGCGAGCCTGACGAGATGGGCATCGGACCGGTGTTTGCCATCCCCAAGGTGCTGAAGCGCCTGGGCCTGACGGTGGCCGACATCGACCTGTGGGAGCTGAACGAGGCCTTTGCGGTGCAGGTGCTGTATTGCGCCGACAAGCTGGGCATTCCGATGGACCGCCTGAACGTCAATGGCGGCGCCATCGCCGTGGGCCACCCGTATGGCGTCAGCGGCCAGCGCCTGACCGGACATGCGCTCATCGAAGGCAAGCGCCGCGGCGCCAAGCGCGTGTGCGTGACCATGTGCGTGGGCGGTGGCATGGGCGCCGCCGGCATCTTCGAAGTGCTGTGAAAGACACTGCGTTGCAGGCCTGGCGAAAAACGGCGAAGGCTTGAAGGCCCGTGGAATTGTCAGAACTGCGCGACTTCTTTGCCCTCTCGCCCTTCATGCAAGACCTGGGTGTACAGCCCACCGCGGTCGGGCCCGGTACGGTGACCGCCGAATTGCCGCTGGCCAGGCGCCACCTGCAGCACACCGGGCAGGCCCATGCCGGCGTCATGGCCACCTTGGCCGACCACGCCATGGGCTCGGCTGCGCAAACGCTGGCGCCTGCGGGTTGCTGGGCCATCACGGCCGAGCTCAAAACCAGCCAGCTGCGCCCTGCCAAGGGTGAGCGGCTGGTGTGCGAGGCCGTGGTCATCAAGGCCGGCCGCAACCTGAGCTTCACCGAGGCGCAGGTGTTTGCGCAGGTGGGTGAGCAGCGCACGCTGGTGATGAAAGCCTCGGCCACGATGGCCCTGGTGCGGCAGTAAACGAGGCACCCATGCGCCAGACCCTCGACTTCCTCTTGCACGACTGGCTGGGCGTGGCTTCGCTGCTGCAGCGGCCGCGTTTCAACGACCACTCCATCGAAACATTTGCGTCGGTGCTCGATACCTGCGAGCGCATCGCGGCAGAAAAATTTGCACCTTTCAACCGCCTGAGCGACACGCAGGAACCGCATTTCGACGGCGAGAAAGTCCACCTGCCGAAGGAAACGCATGCGGCGATGGCGGCTTATGTCGAATCGGGCATGCTCGCCGCCGCGCAAGACTACGAGCTCGGCGGCATGCAGCTGCCCTGCGTCATCGAGATGGCCGCCAACGCCTTCTTCAGCAAGGCCAGCGTGGCGATGGGCGGCTACGCCATGCTCACCAGTGGCAATGCCAACCTGCTGATGGCCCATGGCACGCCGCTGCAGCGCGAGGTGTTTGCGAAGAACGAATTTGCCGGCCGCTGGTTCGGCACCATGTGCCTCAGCGAACCCCAGGCCGGCTCGTCTTTGAGCGACGTGGTCACGCGCGCGGTGCCCGATGGCAGTGATTTCGAAGCCGACCCGCTGGGCCCGCGTTATCGCTTGCGCGGCAACAAGATGTGGATCAGCGCTGGAGAGCACGAGCTCACCGAGAACATCGTGCACCTGGTGCTGGCCAAGATACCCGCGCCCGACGGCAAGCTGCTGGCTGGCACCCGCGGCATCTCGCTGTTCATCGTGCCCAAGCATCTGGTGGACGCCGCCGGCGCGCTGACCGGTGAACGCAACGACGTGGCACTGGCGGGCTTGAACCACAAGCTGGGCTACCGCGGCACCACCAACTGCTTACTGAACTTTGGTGAGGGCAAGTTCCCCGTGCGCGGCATGTCTGGCGCGTCTGACGCATCAGGCGGTGGCCTGGACGG
>JBBQMM010000481.1:0-3625 GCA_038328935.1 Burkholderiales bacterium | reverse complement strand
TCATCTGGGACAGGCTCATCATGGACAGGTCAGCAGAGGCAGGTTCAGCAGGGGCAGGCTCATCGGCCGTCCCCCCAAGGCCGCTGCCTCAATCGGCGTCGGGGCACTTTTCCGGCCGCGTCTCTTCAAAGGCGGGCAGCTGCATGCAGGCGTCGAAAACCCGCATCACATGGGGTACATGGCCGGTGTTGCAGTTGAAACGGCGTGCATTGAAGATCTGCGGCACCAGCGCGCAGTCGGCCAGGCCGGGTGTGTCCGCGTGGCAGTAGCGGCCGGGCGCTGCGGCCAGTTGGCGCTCCACCACCTCGAGCCCGGTTTCTACCCAGTGCCGGTACCAGCGGTTCTTGTCGTCCTCGCTGAGCTTGAGGTCGTGCACCAGATAGCGCAACACGCGCAGGTTGTTCAGCGGGTGGATTTCGCAAGCGATGTCCAGCGCCAGCGCACGCACGCGGGCGCGGGCGGCGGGTGAAGCAGGCAACAGCGGCGGCTTCGGATAGGTCTCGTCCAGATATTCGATGATCGCAATCGACTGCGTGAGCGCGAGTTCGCCGTCGTGCAGCAGCGGCACCAGGCGCGAGGCCGACACCGCCGTGTAGGACTCGTTGAACTGCTCGCTGCGCGCCAGGTGCACCGCGCGGTAGGTGTAGTCCAGCCCCTTCAGCGCCAAGGCGATGCGCACCCGGTAAGAAGCCGACGAGCGGCAGTAGTTGAAGAGTTCCATATCGTTTGCTCCCAGTTTTGGGTTTGGGTTTGGGCTTGGGCTTGGGTGCAGGGCTGCCGCGTTGCTTTCAGGGCACCGCTGTCAGCGCACAACCGTCATCGAACCACCGTCATCAAACCACCGTCATCAAACCACCGTCATCGAACCACCGTCATCGAACCACCACCCGCAGGCTGCCCAGCCCGGCCACGGCGCCTTCCATCACGTCGCCGCGCACCACTGCTGCCACGCCCGCTGGTGTGCCGCTGTAGATCAGGTCGCCGGGCTGCAGCGTCCAGGCGGCGCTGAGGTGTTCGATGGTCTCGTTGACGCTCCAGATGAGGTCTTTCAGGTCACCCGACTGCCTGACCATGCCATTCACCTGCAGACTGATGGCACCGCTGGTGAGCTCGCCGGTCTGCTCGATGCGGTGCACCTCGCCGATGGGGGCACTCTGCTCGAATGCCTTGCCGATGCACCACGGGCGGCCCTGTTTCTTCATCTCGCCTTGCAGGTCGCGCCGGGTCATGTCCAGGCCCACCGCGTAACCCCAGATGTGAGATGCGGCATCGGCGGCCTTGATGTCGCGCCCCCCGCGGCCGATGGCCACCACGAGTTCGATTTCATGGTGCAGGTTGCTCGTCAGCGTGGGGTAGTCGACGGCGCCGGTGGTGCCTGCCTGCACGGGCACCAGCGTGTCGGCGGGCTTGAGGAAGAAGAAAGGTGGCTCACGTCCGGTGAAGCCCATTTCCTGCGCATGTTCGGCGTAGTTGCGCCCGACGCAGTAAATGCGGTGTACCGGAAACTCATCGCCGCCAAAAACCGGGGCACTGACGACGGCGGGCGGGGTGAAGACATAACTCATCGGGTGACCTGTGGCTGAGGTTGACTGCGTACTTCAATGATGCCATGCGGCCACAGCGGTGGCGTCACAGCGGTGGTCACAGCACTGGTCACAGCGGTGGTGCCGCCCCGCTACACTGCTGCCGATGTTTGCACCCCGCCGGATTCAGCATTGCAGGCGTTGCGGCGCCCGTGCCGAGTACCGCACGCCCGCCGACGACAACCGCGAACGCGCCACCTGCACGGCGTGCGGCGAAATTCATTACGAGAACCCGCTCAACGTGGTGGGCACGGTGCCCTACTGGGGCGACCAGGTGCTGCTGTGCAAACGCAACATCGAGCCCCGCTTCGGCTTCTGGACGCTGCCGGCGGGCTTCATGGAACTGGGCGAAACCGTGGCCGAAGGGGCGCTGCGCGAAACGGTGGAAGAAGCCGGCGCCCAGGTAGAGATGCTGTCGCTATTCACGGTGCTGAACGTGGCGCGCGTGGGTCAGGTTCATCTGTTCTACACCGCACGCATGCTGAACGCCACGCTGGCGCCGGGCCCCGAAACCATCGAGGCGCGGTTGTTCAGGGAGGACGAAATTCCCTGGGACGAGCTGGCCTTCAGAACCGTGCGCCTGACGCTGGAGCACTTCTTCGCCGACCGCAAGAGCGGGCATTTCGGCGTGCACGTGGGCGACGTCGGCTGAAGATTTCAGTCCCGCAGGCAGCGGCTTGAGTTGGGCAACAGGTGGCGGCCGCAGCCATCCCACGGCAGCCTTGCCACCGCACACGAGTCCACCACATGTCCCCCGCCATCAAAGCGCGCCGCTGGATTGCCCATCTGGACATGGACGCCTTCTATGCGTCTGTGGAACTGCTGCGCTACCCCGAGCTGCTCGGCCAGCCGGTGGTGATCGGCGGCGGCCGCCGTCACCAGCCGGTGCTGCAAGCCGACGGCTCGCGGCATTTTTCGACGCTCGGCGGCTATGCCGGGCGTGGCGTCATCACCACCGCCACCTACCCGGCGCGCGACCTGGGGGTGCACTCTGGCATGGGCTTGATGAAGGCGGCCGCGCTGGCTCCGCAGGCGGTGCTGCTGCCAGTGGACTTCGAGCAATACCGCGCCTATTCGCGCCGCTTCAAGGCCGCGGTGGCCGAGGTGGCACCGGTGATCGAGAACCACGGCATCGACGAGATCTACATCGACCTCACCGACGTGCCGGGCGCGCAGGAGGCCGTCGGCCACGACGGCAGCGGCGGTGTACGCGCCGTGGCACAGGAAATCCGCAACACGGTGAAGGCGGCCACCGGCCTGAGCTGCTCCATCGGCGTCACGCCCAACAAGCTGCTCGCCAAGATCGCCAGCGAGCTGGACAAACCCGACGGCCTGACCGTCATCACCGCCGACGAAGTGCAAAGCCGCATCTGGCCGCTGCCGGTGCGGCGCATCAACGGCATCGGCCCGAAAGCCGGCGACAAGCTGCTGGCGCTGGGCATCCGCACCATCGGCCAGCTCGCCCAGCGCCCGCTGCCCGAACTGCTGCAGCACTTTGGCAAGAGCTACGGCCGCTGGCTGCACCACGCGGCCCATGGGCACGACGACAGCCCCGTGCACACGCACAGCGAGCCGGTTTCGATGAGCCGCGAAACCACCTTCGACCGCGACCTGCACGCCGTGCACGACCGCGCCGCGCTGACGAAGGTGCTGGACGAGCTGGTGGCCGAGCTGGCCACCGACCTGCAACGCAAAGGCTATGCCGGCAAGACCATCGGCATCAAGCTGCGCTTCGACGACTTCAAGACCGTGACGCGCGACCTCACGCTGGCGCAGGCGGTGGCCGACGCCGCCGCCATCCGCCAGGCCGCCGGCCGCTGCCTGACGCGCGTGGACCTGTCCAGGCGGCTGCGGCTGCTGGGGGTGCGGGCGGGCACGCTGGTACGGCTGTGACGCGCACCCGCGGCGCACAACGGTGAAAGGCGCGCTGCGGCTGCGCCTGTGCGCAGCGCCTGCAGGCATCCACCCAGCCCTGCAACGGCCTTCCTTTGCAACAAGCCTTGCAACAAGCCCTGCAACTGCGCCCTGAAACCACGGCCACC
>JBBQMM010000480.1:0-3631 GCA_038328935.1 Burkholderiales bacterium | reverse complement strand
CGAGTTCCAGCGCGCGTGACGTGCTGGCCGCGTCGAGCACAGCGCCGAACTGCCACTTCTCGCCAGCTGCACGGGGCTGCGTTTGCGCCGCAACGCTGGCCGACGCCAGCAGCACGGCGGCACAGAAGAGCCCACGGCAGGCCCCATGGGACGGGCGTTGTGACGTGTTCATCGGCTGATGCCCAACCAGGTGGCGTTGCTGGGCACGTAGCCCAGGTCGCGCCGGGTTTGCACCGCGCCAGTCGTTGCATTTACCACCACCAGTTGCCGTGCCGTCGGGTCGGTCGGGTAGACCTCGTCCATGGCGCCATTTGCCACGAGCACCGGCCAGGGGGCTGCGCTGGGCATGGTGGGAACGGCACCGGTGACGCGCGCCAGCGGAGCCCAGGCGCCGGCCTGGCGCTGCATCACGGTCAGCGTGCCCTGGTCGTCCAGCACGTAAAAACGCTGCCCGCTGCGGTCGAAGCCGTGCGCACGGCGAACGCGGCCGCTGGTCCAGCCCTGTGGCACCAAATCGGCCACGGTGGCTGCTGCGGCATCGACGGCGTAGAAGCGCGTGGTCACCGGCGCGGGCGCCGTGCCTTCGCTGGCGACGCCGATGAACTGGTCCGGCAGCCGCGCATGGCCTGCGATCGTGCCCACGCGCAGCGGCGTGGCGAGCTTGCGCCCGTCGTCCACCGTGGTGGCACCGGTGTGGCGCACCAGCAGCATGCCGTCCTCGCAGCCCGTGACCGTGTGACTACCGCTGCTGAAGCTGCCGTGCATGCCGTCGCAGCGCGTCGGCAGCTGACGCACCAGGGTGTAGGCAGTGCCGCTGCGTTGGTACAGGTTCAGGTGGGTGGGCAGGGTGTTGCCCGCATCGGCGGCCCGGGTCACCGTCAGCAGCTTGTTGTCGATGGGCTCGCCCAGGCCGTGCAGCGGTGCGCTGAGGTCCATCGAAGCCATCAGCTGGCCGCTGGCGATGCTGCTGTCGTTGAAGAGCCGGACCCCGGCGTTCTGCACGGGGCTGGTGCTGGCGTTGCCGTCCATGTAGAAGGCCGCTTGTTTGCCTGCCTGCACGTCGTAGTGGGTCGGCTGCGCGCCGCTGAGCTTCCACGACATCGTTTTGCTGGCCTGCTTGTAGTCGTGCAGGTGGTCGACATGGTCTTCCTGCCAGACACCGCCATCGACAAACTGCACCTGGTTCTGGGTGCGCTGCACGACCACCGCGTAACGGCCTTGCGGGCTGGCGTACAGCGCCGAGGGCACGTTGTCCACCTGGTAGGTGGCCTCCACCGCAGCGGCAGCGTCCAGGTCGTGGATGCGCACAGCCTTGGCGTCTTTTTCGGTCACGGCCAGTCGGCCCGCGGTGTCGATGGTGAAGTTCTGGTGCGCTGGCTCGTCTTCGCTGCCGCCACCGCAAGCGGTGAGCAGCACCAAGGCTGCCGCTGAAAGGGCGGCCAGCCAGCTGTGTGGTTTGTTCGTCAATGGCATGCTGTTTTCTCCGGGTCTGGTGCTGATGGAATTCGGGGCGGTGGGTTTGGCCGGACGCATGGGTTCGAGGAGCCCATGTGCGAGCGGTCTTACGGGGGGCAAACCTCTGGCAGCACGACTGAATGCCAGGCTTTTGCTAATGCGAAGTCCTTATCATATAGGCATTCGGAAGCCCGCTGAGCTGTGGGCATGAAACGCGACACTTGGTGCGCCAGCAGCTGCGGGTTTGCCAACTTCGACTGCCCATCGCGCTGCGGCGGCTGCTGGCCGCGCAGTCACTGCTCGTGACACCGGTGCTGCAGATCGTGAATCGCGTGTTCACGCGCTTCCTGCTCGATCAGGCCAGGCTGAAGACTGCGCAGGTCCCGTCTTTGTCGAGGTAACCGCAGCCACCGACTTATCGATGAAGCATTGCAGGCGCAGCTGCACAACATCATCGGCCGGCTGGTGAAGTTGCTGACTCGGCGCGGCGTGCTGATCGAAGAGGAGAAGGGTTCGAGCTACCTGGCCGCTGCAAGATCTTCACGGTGCAAGGCGCCATGCCGCGAGACGCCGCGTTCACCCAGGCGCTGTTCGCCGACGTGCAGGGGTTGAACCAAGGCGCTTGCATCGTGCCGTGCCCTTCGGCAGGCACAAGGCCCGTTCCGGGCCCTGGTGTCGGGCCCTGGTGTCGGGCCCTGGTGTCAGGCATAACCGCTGCACGCAGCGGTACGCTGTGCTGCCAATGACCGCCAGGCACTCGAGCAACTGTGCCGTTACGTCATTCAGTCGGCCTGGCTAACCAACATGTGAAGCGCAGCAGCGCAGGGAAGTGCGCCAAAGAAATGAGCACGCCGTGGCGCCCTTGAAGATCATCCCGGCCATTGCCGAATCGGCGGTGATCGAGCGGATCCTCACGCACCTGGGGTGCAGGCCGGCTGTCGACACATGACCGCGCCTGCCGCGTCGGCGGGCGCAGTGCAGGCGCGACTGGCGCGGGCGGTGTTCAACGCGCATGGCGGTCCATGGGCATGGCGACAGGCCGGCTCGCCAGATCCCGCAGGGCGCGGTCGAAGCGCGACAGGCTGGGGCGCTCCAGGTAGACGCAGGGCGTGCCGGTGCGCTCGCAATGGCGCTTGATGCGGTGGTAGGCCTCGTGGTTGATGCAGGCGGCTTGGCAGATCACGACTTCAGCGCGGCGCAGGCGTCCGTCGAGCACCTGCACGCTGTGCTCCAAGCCGCCGTCGTGGTGCTCGAAGTGCGCGCCCAGACCCTCGATGCGAGCCCGGTAGCGTGCGACGGCGTGCCGCATGCCGCCCACGCACAAGACGTGGCGGCCGTGCATCGGCAGCGGCAGCGGCGTCATGGCCGACGGTGGGGGTGGGAGCACGGTCGCTGAGGGTGCGGGCGCCCGCCCCGGTGTCGAAGGCCGTGACTCGTGCGGTGACGGAGGTTGAAGCGCTGTCGGAGCAGGCGGTTGTTGGCCCCGGCCCGCGGGTGGGGCAAGCGTCGCAGGCGAGAGCCGCACTGGCGGCGCTGCTGATGTCTGGGCCGCGGGCCGGTCTTCGAAGGCGAGCCGCCAGCGCAGGGCCTCGCGCTTGGAAGCGCAAGCGCGGCCTGCAAGGCATGCCGAGGGACGCGGACTTCTAGCCGACGCTTTGCGCCGACATCGACGGCTTCAACCAAGGCCGATCGGCGTCTCGTCGGCGTGCACCACGCGGCTGCCGAGCACGAAGACCCGGTGCGCATCAAACACGCGAGCGCGGCCCGCAGGGCCGGGCGCCGCCACGCACGCCAGTCCGTCGGTCGCAACTGCAGGCGGCCCTAGCGCCTCCAGCCAACACGTTTCAGGCGGCCCGGTGCCCAGGGCCGCGGGGATCGGCTGCGCCAGAGCTTCTCAGAGCCGAGGTTTGGCGCCCTATCCGCCGGGAAAACCCAGAGACGGTCGCCACGGATGAAACTCATTTACTCTTTTGGGCTGGGGTCGACCTCAGTGGGTGTTCAAGAGCGCATTGCCGGGGGGCCTTTGGGAGAAAACCGATCGGTGACCCGAGAAATGTATCGACGTCGTCGAGGACTTCGATTCCGTTGATCGTGCGCGCCTCGCGGGCAAGCACGGCAGCGAGCCGCCATGCGCCCGCCGTTCCGTCGGACAGCGCACGGATCACGGGGGTGGCGA
>JBBQMM010000479.1:0-3632 GCA_038328935.1 Burkholderiales bacterium | reverse complement strand
TTCAGCCACGCCGTGGTTGAAACCGAAGAAGAGCGCCGTGCACTGCCCGCTGCCGTGCCCGGCACGCGGCGCCTGGCTCTGGTGCAGTGCGGCGTGCGCACCAGCGCGGCCGCTGCCCAGGCCTTCGAGCGCGATGCGGTGGCGGTGCTCGGCTGGCCGCTGGACGACCCGCTGCCGCAGTCCAGCAGCCGCACCAGCGTGCCGCCCGATGTGCAGGTGGTGCTGGAGCTGATCAACGGCGTGGACAAGGACTGGCCCGCAGCGCGGCTCGAAACGCTGCTCAAGCGCGAACCCACACTGGCTTACCGGCTGATGCGCTACCTGAATTCACCGGCCTTTGGCTTGTCGGTGGAGATCAACTCCTTCGGCCACGCACTCATGTTGCTGGGCAGCCAGCGCCTGAAGCGCTGGCTGGCCCTGCTGCTGGCATCGGCTTCCAAGGGCAACAACGCGCAGCCCTTGATGCATGCCGCCGTGCGGCGTGGTTTGATGATGGAAGAGCTGGCGCGAGGCCATGGCGACGCCGAGGTGCGCGGCCAGATGTTCATCTGCGGTGTCTTTTCGTTGCTCGACCGGCTGCTCAACCAGCCGTTTGCCGACATGATGACCAGCTTGCCGGTGCCCGAATCGGTGCAGCAGGCCTTGTTGGGGCAGGGCGGCCCCTTTGCGCCGTACCTGGCGCTGGTCAGTGCGGTCGAGCAGGAGGCGGCCTACGACACGCGCGAAGCTGCCGAGCAGCTGATGCTGGGCCTGGCCGAGGTCAACCAAGCCTTGCTGAGTGCACTGCTGGCAGGGCGGCAACTCGACGGATGACCGGCAACGGCTCGCGCGGCGTCTTGCGGGGTCGGCCGGTGGGCGGCCGTGGCCCGGCGGCGCCCGTGGGGCCGCTGGATCCCCAGTCCGGCGTCTTGATGCGCACGCTGTGGGGCTCGGGTCAGGCGGTGGCGCTGCAGGGCGCCGACTACCGGCTTGTCGATGTCAACGAGGCCTATGCCGCGCTGCTCGGCCGCACGCGTGAACAACTGCTGGGTCGCGACCCCATCGAATGGCAACCCGCCGATGACCAGGCGCTGAACCGCGCCCAGCGCTCGCAGGTCTGCTCAGCAGCGCTGCAGGGCCAGCCGGCACCGCTGCTGCGACACCGCTTTCTCGATCCCCAGGGCCGTGAACACTGGATGGCCGTGCTGGTCAGCAACGTGGCGCCCGTCGGCGCAGCGCCGCGCTGGCTGAGCCTGGTGCAGGACCAGAGCGGCGAGCATCTGGCGCGCCAGGCGGCGCAGCGAGCCGAGCATGAGCTGGCGCAATGGTTCGAGCTCAGCAGCAACGGCATGCTGGTGTATGACGATTCGGGGCTCATCGTGCGCTTCAATCGCGCCTTCGAAAACCTGGTGGGCGTCGTGCCTGAAATGCTGCAGCAGGCCAGCCCCGAGTTGCAGGATCTGTTGGCCTGGCGCGAACGCGGCCTGGATGCCGGGCTGGTGCCCGGTGCGCAGCCGCTGGAGACGCAGGCGGTGGTGAAGCCTGTGCGCGCCCAGGCCGCCGAGCCCAGCGGCCGCAGCCGGCACCTGTGGGCGCGGCTGGCCTGCCATGCACAGGCTGCAGCTGCCGACTCCACGCGCCGCGTGCTGGCCGTGGTGCAGGACCGCAGCGCCGAAGAAGAGCGCGACCTGGCGCAGTTCGAGATGGGCATGCTGATGGACACCGCCAGCATCGGTGTGGCCACTTTCGACCCCGGCCACGGCTGGCTCGCGCCCGCGGCCGGAGCGCCGCGCGCGGGTGCTTCATCGGGAGCTTCGTCGGGTGCGTCGGCAGGCACGTCGGCGGGCGCGTCAACCGGGGCGCCCGCTGGCCATGCAGCGGCGCCCACAGGCGCGCTGCTGGGCATCGGCCGCGAGCTGGTGGAAGCCGAGTCACTGCCCGAGTTCGAACGCCTGCAGCAGGCGTTGCGCCGCGGCGAGCGCACCGAGGTGCGCTACGCCGTGCGGCACCCGGAAATGGGGCGCCGCTGGCTGCTGACGCGGGTCGAGCCGGCGACGCTGGCGGGCGGCCGCAACACGACCTCGATCGTGACGCTGGACGTGACCGACCAGGAAACGGCGCAGCGACGCAATGAACAATTGCTGCGCGAGCTGACCACCATCCTCGACACCTCCACCGCCGGCATCGCCTATCTGCGCGGCCCGGCCCTGGTGCGCTGCAACCGCCGCTTCGAGCGCATGCTGGGCTTTGAAGCGGGTGCTGCAGCAGGGGCCTCGTTGCAGGAGATTTTCTCGCGCAGCAGTGCACCGCTGCGCGAGATGCCCGAACCTGCCGCGGCGGCGGCTGAAGCGTTGGCACAAGGCCTGGCCTTCGAAACCGAAATCAGCCATGGTGAGCCGGGCGCTGATCTGCACTGGTATTCGCTGTCGCTGCGCCGCGCCGGAGGCAGCGGGCACGAAGACGAAGCGGTGGCCGTGTTGACCGACATCACACGCCTGAAGCTGCAGCAGTCTGAACTGGAACAGTTGCTGCGCGACCGCGAGCTGATGTTCAGCCTGTCGGAAGTGGGCATCGTCTACCAGCGCGGCGCACGCATCGAACGGGCCAACCAGGCGATGGCGGCCATCACGGGCTGGGGCAGTTCCGAGCTGAGCACGCTGGACGCCGCCGAGCTGTACGAAAGCGCACGCGACTGTGTCGACTTCGAGCTCCGCATTGCGCAGGGTTTGCGCGAGCGCGGCCGCTTCAGTGGTGAGCGCAAGCTCAGACGCCGCGACGGCAGCTCGCTGTGGGTGCAGGTGGCGGTGCGGCCGGTGGACGGCGCCGACGTCAACGCCGGTGTGATCTGCTCGTTCGTCGACGTCGATGAACGCCGCCGCGCCCGCCAGAGCCTGGCACTGCAGGCCGAGCGCACGCGTTCGATGTTGAACTCGGTGCTGGTGGGCATCGTCACGGTGTCTGATCGCGGCATCGAGTGGATGAACCGCTCGGCGCGGCGCATGTTTGCCGGCGACCTGGCCGACTTTCTGGCGCGCCCCATCAGCGTGGTGGCAACGCCGGAAGCCGAGCATCCGCTGCGCAGGACCGACTGGTTGCAGCGGCTGCAGGAAGGCCAGGCCGAGACCTTCGAATGCCGGCTGCGGGGTCGTGATGGGCGCGAGTTCTGGGTCGTCGGGTCGGCGGTGCTGACCTCGGCCGGCCAGGGCAGCGAGCGCGAGGTCACGTTTGCATTGCTCGACATCGAACGGCGGCGCCAGGCCGAGGTCAGCATCGCGCAGGCCAAGGCCTCGCTGCAGCGGGTGATCGAAACCGCGCCGATGGCGATTGCACTGTTCGACGCACGCAGCCTGCGTGTGCAGCAACTGAACCAGACGGCCGGCGAATTCTTCGGCCGTCCGCTGCTGGCGCTGGCCGACTGCACGCTGCAGGAAATGTGCGAGCCGGCACAGGCCAGCGCGTTGCAGGGTTGGCTGCGCGCGGTAGCGGATGGGCAGGGCGCCAGCGAGCACGAGTGGCGTGAGATGCCGGCCCCGCCCTTGCAGGGCACCTTCAGTTCCGCGAGCGGTTTTTCCGGCGGCCCTGCCGACGGATTCACTGCTGGCACAACGGGCGGCATGACGGGCGGCATGACTGGCGGCATGACTGGCGATATG
>JBBQMM010000478.1:0-3649 GCA_038328935.1 Burkholderiales bacterium | reverse complement strand
CATGGGCCTGCGTGCCGGGTCCGGCGCCTGGGCCGTGGTGTTGCTTTGGGCCGCGGCGCTGCTTTGAGCCGTGGACGCGCCGGCTTCGGGCTGGGCAGCCGCCGCCGGCGCTTCAGCCGGTGCACCCAGGGCGCCTTTCAGCCAGCCCTGCAGCGGCTTGTTCAAGGGGTTCTGGCCTTCCATCTGGGCGCAGCCGGTGATGGCAACGGCGCTGCCGGCGAGCAGGATGTGGGCCAGGCGGTGCAGGTGGGCATTCATGGAGTTGACGGTCTTTCGGTGCGGGGTGCGGGGGTCACGGGCGGTCGTGGGGGCTGGCCTGATGTCGGCCTGATGGGGGCCTGATCTCGGGCTGATGTCGGGCTGATGTCGGCGGGGTGTCTGCCTTGCGGGTCTTTTCGCTGCGCGGGCTGGCGGCCTGGGTGCCGGTGCCTGTGCCTGTGCCTGCGCCGGTGCCCGTGGCACTGCGGGCGGGCTGTGTGGGCCACTGGGGTGGCAACAGCGGCGCCAGCAGGTGATGCGTGCTGCGCACCTTGTTTTGCTCCAGCTCGATGTGATGGGCGCCGATGGCCAGCACCAGGGTTTCGCCTTCGGGTGCGGTGTAGCGGTCGCCGGCGCGCAGCCAGCGGTCGCCGAACAGGGCGGCACGGGCGCCGGAGTTGTCTTCGCGGATGGCCAGCAGCCTGCGCACGCGGGGCTCTGGCGCGGCGGCACTCTCGGGCAGGGCAGGGGTGCCCTCTGCTGCTGACGCGGCTGCGGCTGGCGCAGCCAGGGGCCGCATCGGGTCGGCCCAGGCGGGCGCGGTGGCCATGCAGAGCAGCCACACCGTGCGTCGGCACCACCGCCCCGTCAGGCGCAGGGTCATGGCCCGGCGCCCCAGCGCGGCTGCAGGCTGCGCACATGGGCGCGCAAGGTCAGCTGTATCGCCGGCCACTCGTTGCTGTCCAGGCTCAGGGTCTGCCACTGCAGCGCGGGCGCCCGGTTTTCCACTTGGCCCAGCAGGCTGCTCAGCTCGGCCCAGCTGCCACTGACCTTCAGCGTCACCGGCAGGCGGTAGATGCGGCGCGCGCTCGGGCCGGCTGCGCCTGCTGCAGCGATGGCGGCAGCGGGTGCCGCAGCGTTGGCAGCGGCATTGACGACTGCATTGGCAGCGACCGCAGGCGCAGCGCCGGCTGCCGCGGCTACCGCCCCGTCGTCGGTGAAGGTCAGCTCCAGCAGCCGCGTGTTGCCCATGGTTGCGATCACCGAGCGCAGCACCTCGGGCAACTGCGCGGTGTCGGCCATGTGGCCGTTCAGTGCACCCATCCTGGCTTGCGCTGCCTGCAGGCGGGCGCGCAGCGTGGTCTCCAGCGCCAGCCATTCCTTGTCCTGCGCGGTCTGGCCCTTGCGGCGCGACTGCAGCTGGTCCCACCGCGCCTGCAGCTGCTCTTCAGCGCCGCGAGCCTGGCGCAGCCGCTTTTCCACCGGCGCTATGGCCAGGCTGTCGCCCAGCGCCAGCACCACGCCCAGGCTGCAGGCGCCCAGCATCAGCTTTTCGCGCGACGGGCGCTGCAGCCACCACCGTTTGAACTCGCCCGCGTCCAGGGTCTTCATGGCTGGACGTCAGCCGCCGAGGACGGGGGTGCTGCTGCCGGCGTGGCCGCAGCCACGGCCGAAAGCGTGGCTGAAAGCGTGGCCGGGGCTGGCGCCGGTGTGGCGCGCAGCTGGAAGCGCAGATAGGGCGCGGGCAGCTTTTCCTGCTTGATGTTGATCGAGCGCGGCAGCAGGTGCGACAGACCCTCTTGCCTTTCCCAGGCCTGCACCAGGGCGCTCAGCGCCTGCGCACTGGTGGCCAGACCCTCCAGCCGGGCACTGCCGTTGCGCTCGATGTCCACCTTCTGCAGCGTGGTGTCGGGCTGGGTGAGGGCGCCCAGGTGGGCCATCCACTGCGACGCGGTGGGGGCCATGTCCGGCACCTCAGGCCCGTGGTTCTGGCTGGCTTGCGCGGCTTCATGTTCCAGGGTGTCGGCCTGGCGCTGCAAGTCGGCCACCAGCGCGGCACGCGGCGATGCGGGTGCGGGCCTGGCGCCGGCACGGGCCGGCCCGTCCAGCGCCGCCACTTGTGCCTGCAACTGCTGCGTGCGCGTGTGGGTGCTGCTCAGCTGCAGCTGCAAGAAGGCGGTGTAGGCGGCCATCACGCCGGCCGTGACGAGCAGCGTGCCGCCGGCCACGGCCAGCGTGTGGTCGCGTTTGACGGTCAGGCGCGCAGCGTCGAAGAGTTCGATCACGGTCGGCGCTCCAGCTCCATGTCGGCGCCATCGCTGCGCGCTGCAGGGCCCTGCTCGGTATCGACAAACTCGCCGGCGCCGCGGCTGCCGTAGGCGGCCTGCTCGATGGTGGTCTGCGACAGCGCTGCCGGCGACAGGCCGGCCGTGCCGCCTGCGCCCGTCGGTTGCAAGCCCGTCGACGTCAAGCCCAGCGGCTCGAAGCCGCCGGCCAGCTGTGCTTCACGGGCCGCTTCATCCTGCGCCTGCGCACGGGCGGCGGCTTGTTGCGCCAATGGCTCCAGCAGCCGCGCTGCGGCCACGCCGACCAGTGCCGTGAGGTTGTTGTTGCCCTGGCAGGCCCTGCCGGCGGCCGCGTCCACGGCCAGTGCCGAGTCCAACTCGAAGGTGCGTGCCGGCAGCGGCAGTGCCGACAGCACGGTGCGCCGCGCCTCGTCGCCCAGTGACGGCATGCTGGCCAGCACCGAACGCACGGCCAGCCGTGTGGCCTGGCGTTCGAAGTGGTCGGCCGTGCGCTGGATGTGCAGCGCCAGCTGTTCCTCGAATTCAGCTTCGTCGCCCGGCGTGCGCGGCGGCAGCGCCAGCGCTCGCAGCGCGCAGAACTGGTGTTGCCAGATGAGGCCGATGCAGATGTCGGCGCCCACGAAGGCCAACGCCACGCAGCCTTCTTCGGGCTGGCCCTGCAGCATCACCATGCCCCGCAGCGCGGTATCGGCGATGTCGATGTGGCGCACGCGGATGCCGGCGGCCGAGAGCTGCGCCAGTTGTGCGCGCACGGGGCCCAGGTGGGCGGCCACGGCCAGCATCTGCGGGCGCAGCGCGTCGTTGGTCAGCGGCATCGGCGTGGCGGTGGCCAGCAGCAGCTCAGGCTCGGTTTCCAGCGCCTCGGCCAGCGGATAGCGGGCCGCCAGCGCCAGCTCTTCAGGCGGCAGTTCCGGGCGGTCCAGCGTCAGGAAGTGGCGCTCTTCGCTGCCCAGCACCAGCACCACCTGCGCGTTGTCGAACCAGCCTGCCGCCTTCCACAGGCGCAGTTGTTCAGGGCCGCCGTTGCCGGCCTGCGTGAGGTGCAGACGGGCCGACCCGGCGCGCCGCTCCAGGCGCACGGCGGCACAGTCCGGGCCCGCCATCAGCGCCACGACAGCGGCGTCGCCGTCGTCATCGGTCAGCGTGCCAGCGGCCGCGCCTGCACCGCCCACACCGCCCAGACGCCCGCGCGCCAGCCAGCGTGGCAACGCCAGGCGACGCAAGACGCGCAGAAAAGGGGCAGACTGCATACGGCGTATGGTGGCGTCAGCCGCTTCCTGGTGGCCTCTGAATACAGGGTGGCTTGCTGCCCAGTTCTGGCGTCACCGCTGGGCTTTTGCTCCCTCTCCCTTCGAGGGAGAGGG
>JBBQMM010000477.1:0-3655 GCA_038328935.1 Burkholderiales bacterium | reverse complement strand
GCCTCCATCGACGACGTGGCCAAGGCCGAGCAGTGGGACAGCCTGCTGCCCAAGGTCGTCAGCGACGCGATGAAATACAAGGGCAGCTATGTGGCCGTGCCCGTCAATGTGCACCGCATCAACTGGCTGTGGATCAACCCGGCCGTGTTCAAGGGTGCCAATGCCAAGGTGCCCAGCACTTGGGACGAATTTTTCGTCGCGGCCGAGGCGCTGAAAAGAGCCGGTGTCACACCACCGGCCCATGGCGGCCAGTCCTGGCAGGACCTCACCACCTTCGAGATCGTGGCCCTGGGCGTGGGCGGTCCGGAGTTCCACAATAAGGTCTTCATCGAGCGTGACCCGGCCAGCCTGGCCAGCCGCACGATGGAGAAGACGTTCGAGACCTTCAAGCACCTGAAGGCCTACACCGACCGCGGCGCCAACGGCCGCGACTGGAATCTGGCGACGGCGATGGTGATCAAGGGCGAGGCTGGCATGCAGCTGATGGGCGACTGGGCCAAGGGTGAGTTTCTGGCCGCCGGCAAGGTAGCGGGCAAGGACTACCTGTGCGTGGCCGCGCCGGGTACGGCCAAGTCCTTCAGCTTCAACATCGATTCCTTCGCCATGTTCCTCCGGCTGCAGCGCGCCGTTCTGTTGGGCGCCTTGCTGCTGTTCGCGCTGTACTTCCTGACGCCGCTGTACGTGATGCTGGTGACCTCGCTGAAGGACCCCCGAACAGCTGCGCAGCGGCCATCTGCTGTCGTTGCCCAGCGCGCCCAAGCTGGATGCCTGGGGCAAGGCCTGGCACAGCGCCTGCACTGGCGTCGAGTGCGGCGGTCTGCGGCCTTTCTTCGTCAACTCGCTGCTGATGGTGGTACCGGCGGTGGTGGTCTCCACTGCGCTCGGCGCCATCAATGGCTATGTGCTGAGCAAGTGGCGTTTCCCGGGCAGCGAGACCCTGTTCGCGCTGCTGCTGTTCGGCGTTTTCATGCCGATGCAGGTGGTGCTGCTGCCGAGGAGCCAGGTGCTGGGCTGGCTGGGCATCGCCAGTTCCATCTGGGGGTTGATCGCGGTGCATGTGCTGGCCGGCATCGCGCCGACGACCTTGTTCTTCCGCAATTACTACGTCGGCCTGCCGGACGAGTTGCTGAAGGATGCCATGCTCGACGGCGCGTCGTTCTGGCAGATCTTTCGCCACATCGTGCTGCCGCTGTCGGGGCCGATCCTGATGGTGACGCTGATCTGGCAGTTCACCTCGATCTGGAACGACTTCCTCTACGGCGTGGTGTTCTCCGGCGCCGACAGCAAGCCGATCACGGTGGGGCTGAACAATCTGGCCAACACCTCAAGCGCGGTCAAGGAATACAACGTGGACATGGCAGCAGCACTGATCGCGGCGCTGCCGACCCTGATCGTCTACGTGGTGGCCGGCAAATACTTCGTGCGCGGGCTGACAGCCGGCGCCGTGAAAGGTTGACGCCGTGGGCGCACTCAGCATTCGGCAGGTGAAGCTTGCTGGGCAGGTCGGTGACGTCGCGGTCTCCGATATGGATGCGGCCTGAGGTCGGCGCGTCCAGGCCGGCGATGATCGACAACCGCGTCGATTTGCCGCAGCCCGAGGGCCCGACCAGGATCAGGAATTCGCCCTGCTCGATCTCAATGTAATACCAGGGCGCTTCACCATCATCGAGCCCACCGGCCCGGAAACCTATGCCACGCTGCAAACCCCCGTGGGTGCAGTCACTGTCCGCGTGCCCGGCGCGCTGCGGGCGTCGGTGGGGGATGCGGTGTGCTTGCAATGCTTGCCCGAAAAGGCCCACCTCTTCGACGCGCAAAGCGGGCGGCGGCTTGCCTGAGAAGAGTCCATGCCCTCGGCGTCTGAACCTTTGGCCTCCTTGTTCAGCCGCCGGTAGGTCCAGGGGCTGATGAGCAGTGCCGACGCAATGTCGGCACTTTGGGCATTGCCCCTCAGCGGCGTCGGCGCTTGGCCACCAGCATCAGCAGGCCGAGCCCCAGCAGTTTCAGCGACGCCGCGCCGGGCTCTGGCACGGCCGATGTCACCGCCAGGCCGAGGTCATCAACCGCCGCGAAGTGAAAGCTGCTCGTCGGCTGCAGGGCCGACAGGCTGAAGCTGCTGAAGCTGCCATCGGAGATGAAGCCCAGGAAGCTTGGTGCGTTGCCGGTGGCCAGGCTGTGGTTGAAGCTGCCATCCTGATCGACCAGCACCAGTTTCAAGCCGCCGGACAGCAGCGCGCCCTGCTCATCGCTGATGAAGAACTGGCCGCTCAGTCCGCGCACGCTCTGGCTGAACTGATCGAACACCATGGTGGCGTCCGCGAAGTTGCTGCTCAGCGCGGTGTTGCCGCCTGGGGCGATGGGAAAGAAGTCTTCGGCGCCCAGGTCGGGCACCAGTGGCACGGCGCGCGCTCTGTAGTCGGTGCTACCGGCCGGCCGGGTCAGCGGGCCCGCCAGCGCATCGCCGAGAGCCAGGTCGTCGAAGCTGTCGCTGGCAACGCTGGCGCCGAGCGCCAGCTCATAGTCGGCCTGGCTGGTGAAGACCGCCACGACAGCCGATGACGGCAGGGCCGTGCCCAGTAAGGCAGCGGCGAGACCCAGCACGCGGGCGAGAGAAATGAGGTGTGTGTTCATGATGAGGCGATCCGGGTTCAGAAGCTTTCGACCGCGCCGACATCGGCTGCGGTGCCGCGCGGGCGCGGGGCGTGGTAGAAGTCCTTGGACAGGGGCGCTGCGCCGGGCCAGGCGGTGTTCACAGCGGGGCTGTTGGCTTGGAGCTTGAATGCGCCGCTGCCGCTGATGGCCGAGAAGCGGGGGTCGAGGTTGAGGCGGTTGTTCGGGCCCAAGCCGTTCTGGGTGGCGGTCACGGCGACCTGTGACGCTGCAGGATTGCCCCCGAAGATGATGTTGTGATCGAAGTCGACGGATGCGCCCTCGGCGTCCTTCGTGGCGGCGTTCAGGAACGACATTACATGCGTGGGACGGTCGGTGCGGGCGACCACGATGTTGTTGTAGGCCCGCACATTGCGTGAGCGCTGCGAGGAGAGCTCGCCGTCGCCGGTGATGGCGATGGTGTTGTTGCGCACCAGGGTGTTGAACACCACGTCCGCATTCTGCGAGTTGAAGATGTGGATGCCACGCCCGCCGTTGTTCGTGACCACGTTGTTGGTGATCAAGCTGCGGCCACCGTAGGCTGCCAGGCCGCTGGCGGTCGAGCGGAAGAGATCCAGGATGATGCCGTTGCCATCAGTCGGCTGGATGAAGCTGTAGCAGTTGCAGGGGAAGAGATTGCCCGAGTCCGAAACGTGGTTGCCACGGAAGACGATCTTGTAGTCGGTGGAGTTGGTGTCCACGTCCTTGGCCAGCAGAACGCCCATGGGCGAACTGCCATACGGCGTGTACCAGGAACTGTTGCTGACGCGGTTGTTCTCGAATGTCAACCAGTCGGCGTACGAACCACCAACGCCCGCACCGGGCATGTTGTAGACCACGTTGTTGCGCACGATGATGCGGTGCGGACTGCGGTTGGTCTGTGTGGACGAGATGCCGGTGCCCACCGAAATGCCATTCGCATCGATCACGGGCGTGATGGGCGTTCTCGAGGCCGGTGCCACCTGGTTGACGAAATCGGCTTTGAGTTTGGCGTTCAGCGCGGTCGCTT
>JBBQMM010000476.1:0-3661 GCA_038328935.1 Burkholderiales bacterium | reverse complement strand
GGCATGTTCTTGTCGCAGCCGCCGATGACGAGCACGCCGTCCATCCATTGGCCACCGACGCAGGTCTCCACGCAGTCGGCAATCACCTCGCGCGACACCAGGCTGTACTTCATGCCTTCGGTGCCCATCGCCATGCCGTCGCTGATGGTGGGCGTACCGAAGATCTGCGGGTTGGCGCCAGCGGCCTTCAGCGCGTCCACCGCCGCATCAGCCAGGCGCTGCAGACCGCTGTTGCACGGCGTGATGGTGCTGTGCCCGTTGGCCACGCCGATCATCGGCTTGCCGAAGTCGCCTTCGGTGTAGCCCATGCCGTAGTACATGCTGCGGTTGGGCGCGCGGGCCACGCCTTCGGTGATGTTTTTGGAACGGCGGTTGATGCTCATCGGGGGGTCTCCAAATCAGCCCTCGAGTGTATCGGCCCCGGCCCTTTGGCCCGCCCGGTGGACAATCGGTTTCACGCGAAGGAGACCTTCTGATGCTGGTGCACCCCCAGTTCGACCCCGTGGCCCTGCACCTGGGCCCAGTGCAGATCCACTGGTATGGCCTGACCTACCTGGTGGCCTTCGGCCTGTTTCTATGGCTGGCAGCCCGCCGGGTGCGACTGCCGTGGTTCGCCGACGTGGGCTGGACCCGGCGCGACGTCGAAGACATGCTCTTCTACGGCGTGCTGGGCGTGGTGCTGGGAGGACGGCTGGGTTATGCGCTCTTCTACAAGCCGGACGTCTACTTCTCCAACCCGGCCGAGATCCTGGCCGTGTGGCGCGGTGGCATGTCGTTCCACGGCGGATTGCTGGGGGTCATCGTGGCGATGGCGCTGTTCGCGCGCCGCCGCGGCCGGCCTTTCTTGCAGGTGATGGATGTGGTGGCGCCCTGCGTACCCACGGGCATCGCCGCGGTGCGCATCGGCAACTTCATCAATGGCGAGTTGTGGGGCCGCGCGGCCGACGCCAGCCTGCCCTGGGCGATGGTCTTCCCGCAAAGCGGCAGCATGGCACCCAAACACCCGTCGCAGCTTTATCAGGCCTTGCTGGAAGGGCTGTTGCTGTTTGTGCTGCTGTGGCTGTATGCGCAGCGCCAGCGCGCCCAGGGGCAGGTGGCTGCGGCCTTCGTGTTCGGCTATGGCGTGTTGCGTTTCGTCGGCGAATTCTTTCGCGAACCCGACAGCTTTCTGGGCCTGCTGGCACTGGGCATGAGCATGGGCCAGTGGTTGTGTGTGCCGATGATTGTTGGCGGGGCCGCGCTGTGGTGGGTTTGCGGCCGCCAGACCGCAGTTGCATCCAGCGGGGGCAGGGCGTGAGACAGGTTTTTCTGGACACCGAAACCACGGGTCTGAATGCAGCGCAGGGCGACCGCATCATCGAGATCGGTTGCATCGAATACATCAACCGCCGCGACTCCGGCCGGCGCCTGCATCACTACATCAACCCCGAGCGCAGCAGCCACCCCGACGCGGTGCGTGTGCACGGCATCAGCGATGATTTCCTGGCCGACAAACCGTTGTTTGCCGCCGTGGCCGACGAGGTGCTGGAGTTTTTGAAGGGCGCTGATGTCGTCATCCACAACGCCGCCTTCGACATCGGTTTCCTCGACGCCGAGATGGCGCGGCTGAAGATGCCGTCGCTGGCCAGACACGTGGCCCGTGTCACCGACAGCCTGCTGCTGGCACGCCAGCAGTACCCTGGCAAGGCCAACTCACTGGACGCGCTGTGCAAGCGGCTGGAAGTGGACAACTCCCACCGCGACGTGCACGGTGCGCTGCTCGACGCGGGGCTGCTGGCCGAGGTGTACCTGCGCATGACCCGCGGCCAGGGGTCGTTGGTCATCGACACCTCCCCGCAGTCGCAAAGCCGCGGCGCGCTGTTGGTAGCCGATCTGTCAACTTTTGTATTGCCGGTGCTCCGCGCCAGCGCTGAAGAGTGCGCTGCGCACCTGGCCGTGATGGCCGACCTGAACAAGGCCAGCAGGGGCAAGGCCGTGTGGCGTGATGCTGTTCCGGCGCATCCCACCTGAAATCTTGCCGCCTGAAGTCTTGGCCCCTCGTGGCATAATCTTTGGCTTACCGGAAACGGGCCCAGGCGTCTCAAAAGCGCCGCAGCGCTGAAATCCGGGCGGTTAGCTCAGCGGTAGAGCACTGCCTTCACACGGCAGGGGTCGCAGGTTCAAGCCCTGCACCGCCCACCAAGCATGCAGGCCCCGTAAGTCTTTGATTTACGGGGCTTTTTTGTTTTCCCGGTCGTTCCCGATGTGACCTTTGTTGGCCCTTTTGGACTGCGCAGTCGCGACACTGCGCCAAATCTGCGCCACTGAACTCCGATCCCGCCGCAAGGCGTCAACCGGAGTTCAATTCAATGGCCAGCATTCGCAAGCGCTCAACGTGGCGCGTCGTCGTCGACAAGGACACCGCCAACGCGGAAGTCTTCGACACCTTCAAGCAGGCGGTCGCCGCTGCCCACACTCTGGTGGTTCAGGGCACCGTGCTCGGCTTCGTCCAGGAACCCAGGAAGGGCCAGGCCATCGGGCCCGAGACGGCACTCGTCGAGCGGGTGCCCGGCGGCAGTTGGTCGGTCCGCATCCGCAGCAAGTCCGCCCCCGAGCTCAACAAGTCCTTCGACCGCAAGAGCGATGCCGAAGAGTGGACGGCGCAGCGCGAGGGTGAGATCGCCAAGCGCGAGTTCGTGGACTACCGCGAGGCCGACAGGAACACCCTGGGCGACCTGCTGGCGCGCTTTGCACGCGATCGCCTGGAGGGTCGACCCAAGGCCGACCCGGACGTCGTGCGCACCGCCAAGCTGCGCGACCACGCCGTCGCCAGGATCCGGATGTCGATCCTGCAGGCATCGGACATCGTCACGTACCGCGACGAGCGCGTGAAGGTCGTGAAGGGCGCGACGGTCACGAAGGAACTCGAGCTGCTGTCCCGCGTCATCGCCATCGCGCGCGCCGAATGGGGCATCCACATGGCGACCAACCCCGCGTCGGGCCGTCTCGTCAAGCGGCCGGCACCGCAGGACGGGGACGAGCGCGATCGGCGGTTGGCCGAGGTGCACGTGGCCGTGAAGAGGACCACCACGTCGGCACCGGACCCGGTCGATGGGGGCGCGCCGCCCACCCGATCCGGACCGGCATCCCGTCGGGTCCGTCCGGAGGAGGCGTACGAGGACGACCCGGAGATCACCGCGTTGCTTGCGATGCCGCAATCTGAGCAGCAGGCCCTGCTTCGCGCCTGCCGCTACCCGGCCTGGTTCACCCAGCGCAAGCGCGATGTGACGGCCGCGACGCTCAAGGCGCGGCTGAAGCGCAAGGCCAAGGCGCCGCCCAAGGCACGGCTGTTGAGGGGCTGCAGGATCTGGGCAATCGTCAGTTTTGCGATCGAGACCGCGATGCGCCGTGGCGAAATGGTCCAGTTGCGTTGGCAGCACGTTCACCTCCAGCAGGGTTACCTCGAACTGCCGGGGCCGATCACGAAGAACCGCAAGCCCCGCATCGTGCCGCTGACAGTTCGGGCCGTCCGGATCTTGGCGACCCAGCCCCGCTGCGGCGAGTTCGTCTTCGACACCAACGCGAACACGGTCAAGTTGGCATTCAAGCGGGCGAGGGCGCGTGTGGGGTCCGAGGACCTGCGCGTGCACGACCTGCGGCACGAGGGCACCAGCCGGCTGTT
>JBBQMM010000475.1:0-3663 GCA_038328935.1 Burkholderiales bacterium | reverse complement strand
CGATGGCAGGCGGCCTTCGATGCCCGCCACCTCGGCGCGCAGCGAGTGCGGCAGCGCTTCGGTGATCAGCACGTCGATCAGCTGCCCCACCAGGCGCGCCGACTGCGGTCCGCCATCGAAGTTGACGATGCGGTTGCATTCCGTGCGGCCCATCAGATCAGCCGCGCCGCTGGCCGAGGGGCGGCGCGAAGGCCCTTCGACCAGGATGCGCTGCACCGTGCCCACGCGGCTGGCGCTGATGCGGCGCACGTTGTCTTCGATGGCCGCCTGCAGGTGCTGCAGCCGTTTCAGTTTCAGCGCCTGCGGTGTGTCGTCGGCCAGGTTGGCCGCTGGCGTGCCCGGGCGCCTGCTGAAGACGAAGCTGAAGCTGCTGTCGAAACCCACGTCGTCGATGAGCCTCATCATCTTGTCGAAGTCTTCCTGCGTTTCACCGGGGAAGCCGACGATGAAGTCGCTGGACAGGCTGATGCCGGGCCGCACCGCACGCAGCTTGCGGATGGTGCTCTTGTATTCCATCGCGGTGTAGCCGCGCTTCATGGCCATCAGGATGCGGTCGCTGCCATGCTGCACCGGCAGGTGCAGGTGGTTCACCAGCTTGTCGGTCTTGCCGTACACCTCGATCAGCCGCTGCGTGAACTCATTCGGATGGCTGGTGGTGTAGCGGATGCGTTCGATGCCGGGCATCTCGGCCACGTATTCGATCAGCAGCGCAAAGTCGGCGATGTCCGCGCTGGCGCCACTTTGGCCACCCATCGTGCCGCGGTAGGCGTTGACGTTTTGCCCCAGCAGCGTGACTTCCTTGACGCCCTGCTCGGCCAGGCCGGCGACCTCGGTGAGCACATCGTCGAAGGGCCGGCTGAACTCTTCACCGCGGGTGTAGGGCACCACGCAGTACGAGCAGTACTTGGAGCAGCCTTCCATGATCGACACAAAAGCCGACGCGCCTTCCACGCGGGCTGGCGGCAGGTGATCGAACTTCTCGATTTCAGGGAAGGTGATGTCCACCTGCGGCCGCCGCAGCTGCAGGCGGTCGGCAATCATCTGCGGCAGCCGGTGCAGCGTCTGCGGGCCGAACACGAGGTCGACGTAGGGCGCGCGTTGAATGATGGCGGCACCTTCCTGGCTGGCCACGCAGCCGCCCACGCCGATGAGCACCCCCTTTTTCTTCAGGTGCTTGACGCGGCCCAGGTCGCTGAACACCTTTTCCTGTGCCTTTTCGCGCACCGAGCAGGTGTTGAAGAGAATGAGGTCGGCCTCTTCGACATCTTGTGTCGGTTCATAGCCATCGGCCACGCGCAACACATCGGCCATCTTGTCGGAGTCGTACTCGTTCATCTGGCAACCGAAGGTGCGGATGAAAACCTTCTTGCCGGAGACGGGGGCGGTCATCGGGGGCTCCAGGTTTGTGCGTCGGCGTTGAAGACCCAGCGGGCGGCTTGCTCGGTGCTGGCGGGCCAGGGACGGCGCGCGATTTCAGCCGGCGACAGCACCCAGACGTCGAGCAGCTGGCCCAGGCTGTCCAGCGTGTAGTGCACCACCAGCCGCTGGCCCGCCACCGTGCCCGACAGCAGCAACAGGTTGTCGGTGCCGCGGATGCGCGCGCCGGGCGCCAGGCGGGCCGGCCTCTGGTTGAGCAGGATCTCTGGCGGCTGCGTGATCACCACTTCGCCGCGCAGCGCGGTAGCAGGGAAGTTGCGCAACAGGGGCGATTGCGCATGGGCGTTGCTGGTATTGCCCAGCAGGGCGGGGGCTGCCGCGGCCATCACGAGCAGCACGAACAAGCCACGGCGGGGTGGCGCAACACAGCGGGGCATGGTGGTCATCCAGGGGCTGTGGAAGAAAAAGGCCCGGAGCAGAAGAGCCCGGGCCGGCAGATTTGGTGGCGCTTCAGGGATTTGAACCCCGGACCTGCGGATTATGATTCCGTCGCTCTAACCAGCTGAGCTAAAGCGCCTGAGCCCGCAATTATAGCGAGAGTGAATCGCCGGCACCTTCACGCGTGCCGGCGCTCTTGCAGGGCCTTGTAGCGGGCAGGGCGCACCCCGCGCGCGCAGCGCACGACGGATGTTCAGTTTCCTGAAGAAGAAGTTTCTCGGTGGCGGCGCCAAGCCCGCCGATGGCGTGCCTGCACCGGCAGAGCCTCAGTTGCCGTCCTTGCCGCTGGAAGTGCCACCGGAGCCGCCGCCGGAACTGCCGCCAACACATGGGCAGCAACAACCGGCACGGTCTGACCAACCGCCCACACCGCCGCCCACACCGCCGCCCGCAGCACGGCCGGCTGAAGCCTCCATCGATGGGCCGGCGGCCGCGCCCGGCGCCTCGGCGTCGACCACCGTTGCGGTGGCGTCGCCGGCCGTGGTGGTTGAACCCGCCCGCAGGTCCTGGCTGGACCGGCTGTCGCAGGGTCTGCGCAAGACGGGCGCCGGCATCACGCAGGTGTTCAGCGGCACGCGCATCGACGACGCCTTGTACGAAGAGCTGGAATCCGCGCTGCTGATGGCCGACACCGGGGTCTCGGCCACCGAATTCCTGCTGGCCGATCTGAAGCGCCGGGTGAAGGACAGCAAGGCCAGCGAGCCCGCGGCGGTGAAGGCGCTGCTGGCCGACGCTCTCACCGAGCTGCTGCTGCCTTTGCAGCGGCCCTTGGTGATCGGCGCTGCAAGCCCGACGGTGATCATGGTCACCGGTGTCAACGGTGCCGGCAAGACCACCAGCATCGGCAAGCTGACGCGGCACCTGGCGCAAGCGCAGTGCAAGGTGCTGCTGGCGGCAGCCGACACCTTTCGCGCCGCAGCGCGTGAACAACTGGCGGTGTGGGCCGACCGCAACCAGGTCGAGATCGTCAGCCAGGAAGGTGGCGACCCGGCGGCGGTGACGTTCGATGCGGTCACCGCCGGGCGGGCACGTCAGTGCGACGTCGTCATCGCCGACACCGCGGGCCGGCTGCCCACCCAGGCGCACCTGATGGAAGAGCTGAAGAAGATCCAGCGCGTGATCGGCAAGGCGCAGGAAGGTGCGCCGCATGAAGTGCTGCTGGTGGTGGACGGCAACACCGGGCAGAACGCCCTGGCCCAGGTGAAGGCCTTCGACGCTGCGCTGGGGCTGACGGGCCTGATCGTGACCAAGCTGGACGGCACCGCCAAGGGCGGCGTGCTGGCAGCGATTGCGCGCTGGGGTGCCGTGCAGCAGCGTGTGGTGCCGGTGTACTTCATCGGCATCGGCGAGAAGCTTGAAGATCTGCAGACCTTTGATGCGCGCGAGTTCGCGCAGGCGTTGCTGGGCTGAGGAGGTTCAGGGAGCCTCACGCATGGTGCGGCGCATGCTGGGGCAGCGCCGTCAGCGGTTTTCGGTGCGCCCCTGCAGCGCTGCGCGCTCGACGGTCAGCGGCGGTGACCGCGGTGCTTGGGGTGCCGTGGTCCATGCTTTTGCGACGTCATTTGTCGCCGTGCTCTGGAGCCCCACCGTCGTCGCAGGTCGGGCAGGCAGCAACCCCGGTGCTCCAGGTGGAGCATCTGAATCAGCGGCCCGATCGGCAACGGCGTTCAGGGCTTCTGTAGCTTTGGCCTGCGCCTTGCGCGCCGCCAGGGCGGGCGCAAGGGTGCTTCGAATATCGGCCACGCTCGGCAGGTTCTCTTCGTGCCACACATGCACCGGTATGCCGGC
>JBBQMM010000474.1:0-3671 GCA_038328935.1 Burkholderiales bacterium | reverse complement strand
CAAACCTCGGCCAGGTGGCTGTAGTCCACGCCCGAGCCGATGTGCATGTGCACGCCCACCAGGTGCAGGCCCTGGGCGCGGATGACGGCCAGCGCCTCGGGCAGGTCGGTGTGCCAGATGCCGTGCTTGGAATGCTCGCCGCCGGTGTTGGTCTTGTTGCTGTGGCCGTGGCCAAAGCCGGGGTTGATGCGCAGCCATACGCGGTGGCCGGGGCTGCTGCCCACTGTGCGCGCGCCCAATTGGCGCAGCATGTCGATGGAACCGGCATTCACCGGGATGCCATCAGCCACCACACGGCTGAGGGTGGCTTCGTCGAACAGATCGGCCGTGAAGACGATGCCGCTGATGGGCCCGCCACCGACGGTAAACCCCGCTGCCTGCGCGCGTTCGATCTCGCCCAGCGACACCGCGTCAATGCACACGCCCTGCTCGCGCATCAGGCGCAGCAGGTGGATGTTGGAGTTCGCCTTCTGCGCAAATCGCACCACGTCGAAGGCCTTCAACGACGCGATGCGATCGCGGATGGTGGCGGCGTCGTACACCCACACGGGCGTGCCGTGGGCCTGGGCGATGCTGCGCAGCTGCGCGGGCTGGAAAGGATTCATGACCAGGATGTTGCCGGACGAGCGCCATTCATGCAATGACTGAAGATTGGACAGTGCATTCATTTTGGATATGCTGCAGCCATGAAGCCCCCGGCACTCACGCATCGCCAGATCGAGGTTTTCCGCGCTGTGATGGCCACCGCGCATGTGACGCGCGCGGCCGACCGCCTGGGCAGCTCGCAACCCACGGTGAGCCGCGAGCTGGCACGGCTGGAGCTGGTTCTGGGCATGCAGCTGTTCGACCGCGTGGGTGGGCGTCTGCGGCCCACCGTGCGTGCGCAGGCTCTGCTGGAAGAGGTGGAACGCAGCTACATCGGCCTGGACCGCATTGCGGCCACCGCGCAGGCGCTGCGCGCTTTTGCGCAAGGCCGGTTGGTCGTCGGCTGCCTGCCGGCGCTGTCGCATGCCCTGCTGCCGCGCGCGGCGGCCCACTTTCTGCGCCAGCACCCGCAGGCGGGGCTGTCCATCACGCCACAGGATTCACCGCTGCTGGAACAGTGGTTGACCGAGCAGCGCTTCGACCTCGGCCTGACCGAAGCGCGCGCAGCCCCCAGCGCCACACAGGCTGAACCACTGTTGCAGGCCGACGAGGTGGCGGTTTTGCCGGCCGGCCACGCGCTGCTGGCGCGCCGCGTGCTGCGGCCACGCGACTTTGAAGGCCAGCCCTTTGTCAGCCTGGCGCCCAGCGACGCCTACCGGCAAGCGGTGGACGCGCTGTTCGCCGAACAAGGTGTGCAGCGCACGATGGTGGCCGACACCGGCAGTGCGGTGTCGGTGTGTGCGCTGGTGCGCCAGGGGCTGGGCGTGGCCATCGTCAACCCGCTTACCGCACTGGAAATGGCCGGCCCGGCGCTGCACATCCGCCCGTTGTCAGTGTCGATTCCCTTTCACGTCAGCCTGGTGCGGCCTGAGCTGCGCGCGCCCAACCCGCTGGCGGCCGCGTTCGTGCAATGCCTGGAACGGGCGGCAAAGGAACTGAGGGTGCAGTTGAAGGAGTTGGGCAAAGGTGCATGACGCTGGAAATTCAGGGCCGACGGCGACAGCTACCGCCTCCGCCGCATCGGCATCGGCATCCGCGTCCGCGTCCGCATTCGCATTCGCATCCGCACCTGAACCCGAATCCGAGCCAGAGCCAGAGCCAGAGCCCGCACCTGAGACCGCCCCCGGTCAAGGCGCTGTCGACTTGGGCTGCCCGTCGTTCACCTTCACCGTGAAGCTGCCAGCCAGGATGGCCTTCTCCCTGGCCTGCACCTTGGCCACGATGTCGGCCGGCACCTTGCTGGCGAAGGTGCCCAGTGGCGCCAGTTCGGAACCCTTGTACTTCATCGTCGAATAGACGCCGTAGTCCTCGGGCGTGAACTTGCCTTCTTTCACCAGCTTCAGCGCGCGGTCGATGGTGGGCTCCATGTTCCACAGTGCCGACGACACCACGGTGTCGGGGTACTTGTCTTGCGTGTTGATGACGTTGCCGATCGCCAGCTTGCCTCTTTCCTTGGCCGCGTCACTGACACCGAAACGCTCGGCATACAGCACGTCCGCGCCCTTGTCGATCATCGCGAAACTGGCTTCCTTGGCCTTCGGCGGGTCGAACCAGCTGTTGATGAAGCTGACCGTGAAGCTCACCTTCGGGTTGGTTTCCTTGGCACCGGCCATGAAGGCATTCATCAGGCGGTTCACCTCGGGGATGGGGAATCCGCCGACCATGCCGATCTTGTTGCTCTTCGTCATCGCCCCGGCGATCATGCCGCTCAGGTAGGCCGGCTCCTGGATGTAGTTGTCGAAGACGCTGAAGTTGGGCGCTTGCGGCTTGCCCGACGAGCCGAGCAGGAACGATGTCTTCGGAAAGTCCTTGGCCACCTTGCGCGCCGCGGCTTCCACCGCAAAGGCCTCGCCCACCACCAACTGCGCGCCGCCGGTGGCGTATTCGCGCATCACACGCTCGTAGTCGGCGTTGCTGACGTTTTCGGTGGCCTTGTACTCGATTTCGCCACGCGCCTCGGCGGCCTTCAGCGCCTTGTGGATGCGGCTGACCCATTGCTGTTCGAACGGCACCGTGTAGATGGCGGCCACCTTCAGCTTGGCCTGCGCCAGCGAAAGGCCAGGCGTGGCGGCCACCAGGGCGGCGGCCAGGGTGACGAGGCAGCGGCGATTGAGGGTCATGGGTTCGCTCCTGAGGAGTTGCTGGATGGAGCAAATTTACAGCAAGGGCTGTGCCCGCCTTGGAGCCAGCTCAAAGCGCCGCGCGCTTTGCCCGCCGAAGCTGGCGCGCCAATTGGACGCAGTCCACAAGAAACCCCAAAGCAGAACGGGGCCCATGGGCCCCGTAGTGAACTTGCTTCGGTTCGGTACTCAGCGCATCAAGCTGCGCCCAGGCTACCAGTCTGCCGCCCGTTTTGCCTACCGTACCGACAAACGACGGCGTGCCATCCAGGTCAAAAATCCGACACCCGAAAGCATCATCAAATAGGTCGAAGGCTCCGGAATGGCAGCTATTGGCGCATTGAGAATCAAGCCCTCGCGCGTGGTACCCACAGTCGTCCTGGAGTAAGAAACAATCGATCCCTGACCAATCGTAGGCAGCTGAACTACCAGGGCGTCAAGCCGGTCCAGTGCCGTCACATTCAGCAAAACCTGCCAAGAAGTCACAACGTCTGCGCCAGCTGGGCCAGCAGTGTTGAACAAGGTCACCATGCGCGCAGCATCAAGAGCGTTCCCGACGAGCGTGAGGTTATTGACGCCGTTGTGGTACTGCATCAGGTCTGGCGCTATCGCAAGGCCATTGTTGGCCGGCGTAACCAAGTCGTTGCTGACGTTACGCAGGTAGGCCGTCGTCTGACGAACCAGAGTGGAACCCGCACCACCATGACCTGAACTTTGGCTGCCCCGTGCAGGGCCGGGCGACGCGGCAGCGAATGTCGAAACAGCGCCGCCAAACTTTGTGAGCGCCCCAAAACTGTCGTTCAACGGGCTGGTCATCAAGCCTCCAAGGCCTATAACCGTATCGCCCACTAGCCAATTAGCGCTGTAACTCAAGAAACTGCTGCCAGCGCCGATGGCAAAGCTCTG
>JBBQMM010000473.1:0-3677 GCA_038328935.1 Burkholderiales bacterium | reverse complement strand
ATGGTGCCGGTGTGGTCTTGCGCTGCCACCACCGTGCCTCCGGCTTGCGCAAACAACTCGGCTGCCGACGAGCCCACGTTGCCATAGCCTTGCACCGCGATGCGCGCGCCGTTCAGATCCAGGCCCAGGCGGCGTGCCGCTTCGCGGCCCGTAACAAAGACACCGCGGCCGGTGGCTTTCACCCGCCCGAGGCTGCCGCCCAGGTGGATGGGTTTGCCGGTGACGACACCGGTGGCGGTGGTGCCGGTGTTCATCGAATAGGTGTCCATCATCCAGGCCATGATCTGGCCGTTGGTGTTCACGTCGGGCGCCGGTATGTCGCGCTGCGGGCCGATGATGATGCCGATCTCGCTGGTGTAGCGGCGTGTCATGCGCTCCAGCTCCTTGTTGCTCAGCGTCTTGGGGTCGACGCGGATGCCGCCCTTGGCGCCGCCGTAAGGCAGGTTGACGGCGGCGCACTTCACGGTCATCCAGGCGCTGAGTGCCATCACCTCTTCCAGCGTCACGTCGGGGTGGAAACGCACGCCGCCCTTGCCCGGGCCGCGGCTCAAAGTGTGTTGGACGCGGTAGCCCTCGAAGTGCGCCACGTCACCGTTGTCCATTTCGATCGGCACGTCGACGATCAGCGTGCGCTTGGGGCGCTTCAGCGTTTCCACCCACCTGGCCAGGTGGCCCAGGTAGGGCACCACACGGTCCACCTGGCTGAGGTAGGTGCCCCAGGGGCTGTTGGCGGTGGGGTGGACGTAGGAAAGGGGCTCGGTCATGGTGGTGTCTCCGGTGGTGTGGGCCGCAGGGCTGCGATCGGCGGCTACAGGCCAGCCGGCTTCGGGAGCCGGCGCCGCGCGGCGCTGCGTGGGAGCAGACTGTAGGGGCCGGTCGACCGAATTGGTCACGGTGTGCCATGCGCGGTTTGCATGACCACTGGCTGCTGGGCACATGGGCGGGCAGCGGGCCGCTGCTGGGCGGCGCCTCAAGGCTGGCGCAGGTGCCAGGCCTTGGTCCGCGTGAAGGTCTGGATGCCGTGCGCGGACAGTGTCACGCCCAGGCCTGAATCTCCGACGCCCGACCACGGCAGGCGCGGGCTCACGCGGTCGCAGCAATTCCAGTACACGCTGCCGGCGTTGACGCGCGACAGCAGCGCTCGCGCCACGGTCTCGTCGCGCGTGTAGATGCCGGCAGTCAGGCCGTAGCGGGTGTCGTTCATCAGCGCCACGGCCTCGTCGTCGCTGCCGACCTTCTGGATGCCGATGACGGGGCCGAAGCTTTCTTCACGCATCAGCTCCATGCGGTGGTTCACGTGGCTCAGCACCGTGGGCTCAAACCAGCTGCCGGGGCCGGGCCGGCGCCGGCCGCCGCACAGCAACCTGGCGCCCTGGGCCACGGCATCGGCCACCTGCGCTTCGAGCAGCGCCAGCTGCGGCGTGCGCGTGATGGCGCCGATGTAGGTGTCGGCGGCCATCGGGTCGCCCATCCTGAAAGCGGAGACGGTGGCGACAAAGTGCTGCACGAAGGCGTCGTAAATGCTCTGGTGCACGTAGATGCGCTCCACCGAACAACAGCTCTGCCCGGTGTTGTACATCGCGCCATCGGCCAGGCTCTCGGCGGCGGCCCGGGTGTCGGCCGATTGGTTCATGTCGGCGCGCACATAGCTGGGGTCTTTGCCGCCCAGCTCCAGCTGCAGCTTCACCAGCCGCGGCGCCAGCGCCACCGCGATGCGTTGGCCGGTGGCGTGGCTGCCGGTGAAGAACAGGCCGTCGATGCGTTGCTCCAGCAGCGCTGCGCCCACGGCACCAGCGCCCACCAGACAGGGCATCACCTCGGCGGGCACGCCCGCCGCGTGCAGCAAGCGCGTGATGTGCAGCCCCGTGAGCGTGGCGTGCTCACTGGGCTTGTAAAGCACCGCGTTGCCCGTCAGCAGCGCCGGCACGATGACGTTGCAGCCCACGAAGTACGGGTAGTTCCAGGCCGAGATGTTGGCCACCACACCCAGCGGCACATGGGTGATCTGTTCGTGCATGCCGCCATCATCGAACACGTGCTCGTCAGCCACCGCGCGTTCGGCGTGCTCCAGGAAAAAGTCGATGCGACCCAGCAAGCCGTTGATCTCGTTCCTGGCCTGCGACAGGGGTTTGCCCATCTCCTGCGTCAGCGCGGTGGCCAGGGTGTCGATCTCGGCCACCAGGCCGCTGCGGAAGTGGCGGATGGCGTCGCGCCGCGCTTCCATCGGGGCGGCCGCCCAGCCGGGTTGCGCAGCGCGTGCGGCGGCAGCCTTGGCAGCGACGCTGGCTGCGCTGTCGGCAGGCACCGTGGCGAGCAATTGCCCGGTGGCGGGGTTGTGGATGTCCAGGTGGTGGTGGCCCATGGCGCGCTTCACATCGCCTGCACAAACAGGCGCTCGTAGTCGGCCTCGGTGGCCGGCCGCGGGTTGGTCTGGCTGGTGAAGTCGACGTTCGCCAACTGCTGCAGACGCGGCAGGTGTTCTGGCTTGACGCCGCGCGCCGCCAGGCCACCGCTGATGCCGATCTGCTGCTTCAGCTGCCGCAGCCAGGGAACGAAGGCGGCGCCGCCGCCGGCCACACCGGCGGCATGCGCCAGTTCCTCGAACTTCTGCGGCACGGCTTCGAAGTTCCACGCCAGCACGGTGTCGATCATCAGCGCATTGGCCAGGCCGTGGTGCAGATCGGCCACGGTGCCCAGCGCATGCGCGCAGGCATGCACGCTGCCCAGATCTTTCTGGAATGCGATGGCGCCCATCATGCTGCTCATCATCATGTCGCTGCGGGCCTGCAGGTTGCCGGGCTGGGCCACCGCGGGGGCCAGCGCGCGCGCGCCGATGCGCAGGCCTTCCAGCGCAATGCCGTCGCACAGCGGGTGGTAGGCCGGCGAGAGGTAGCTTTCGATGTTGTGCGTGAGCGCATCCATGCCCGTCGCGGCGGTGATGGCGGCGGGCAACGCCAGCGTCAGCTCGGGGTCGGCAAACACCGCCTGGGCCAGGATCCTGGCGCTGAAGACGGTGCGCTTGACGTGGCTGTCGTTCTCCGACACCACGGCGCTGCGGCCCACTTCGCTGCCAGTGCCCGACGTGGTGGGCAGCGCGACGAAGACGGGCAGCGGCTGCACGATGGGGCGCACCTGCGGGTGGTCCCACACGTACTCCAGCACGTCGCCTTCGTGCACCGCCATCATGCCCACCACCTTGGCCACGTCCAGCGCGGCGCCGCCGCCAAAGCCGATCACGGCGTCGGCGCCATGCGCGTTGAACGCGGCCGCGCCCGCCATCACCTGCGCGCAGCTGGGGTTGCCGAAAACGCCGTCGAACACTGCGACGTTCAGGCCGTCCAGGTGCGACTGGAATTCGGCCATCACCGGCAACGCCGCCAATGCGCGGTCGGTGACGATCAGCGGGCGCCGGATACCCTGATCCAGCAGGTGTCTCGTCACCAGCTTGCGCGCACCGGCGCCGAAGTGGATGGCGGTGGGGAAAGCGAAGCGGGTGATCGGGGCTGTCATGGGGCTGGCCGGCAGCATGCCGGTGGCTGTGAGCGGTGGCTGAATTTACATCGCTGCCGGCAACCCACTACTGCTGGCTACCCACTACCCACGACTGCCGACTACCCACGACTGCCCACTACCCACGACTGCCCACTACCCACGACTGCCCACTACGCAATACGGCC
>JBBQMM010000472.1:0-3702 GCA_038328935.1 Burkholderiales bacterium | reverse complement strand
GGTGCGGGCGCCCGACGGCTCGCTGCGCATCCAGCTGCAGCGGGTGGACTTGTTCAACAGCCAGGCCCCGTTCGACTACGTGTTGCAGATCTGGGTCTGAATCTTGCTGCATCAACTTGACGCTTGAAGGAGTGCTTTTCGTGCTGATTTCCGCGACCTTTCTACCCGCCGCTTTTCTACCCACCACCTTGTTCCGCCGCGCGCTCGCCCCCATCGGCGCGGCAGCCGCCGTGCTGTTGCTGGGCGCCGCCCCCGCCGCCTGGGCCGCCGACAAGGTGAAGGTGGGTTTTGTCAGCACGCTGTCGGGCCCGTCGTCGGCGCTGGGCGTGGACATCCGCGACGGCTTTCAGCTGGCCGTGAAATTGAACGGCGGCAAGCTCGGCGGCTTGCCCGCCGAGGTGCTGGTGGGCGACGACCAGTTCAAGCCCGACGTGGCCAAGCAGCTGTTCGAGCGCAACATCAAGCGCGACAAGGTCGACTTCATGACCGGCGTGGTGTTCAGCAACATCATGCTCGCCGCGCTGCCCGAGGCGTTGGAAAACAAGATCATCTACATCAGCGCCAATGCCGCGCCCTCCAGCCTTGCCGGCAAGGAGTGCAACGCCAACTTCTTTGCCGTCAGCTGGCCCAACGACGCCTACCACGAAGCCGCCGGCCAGCTGGCCAACCAGCGCGACATGAAAAGCGTGTACCTGCTGGCGCCCAACTACCAGGCCGGCAAGGATTCCCTGGCCGGCTTCAAGCGCACCTTCAAGGGCCAGGTGATCGCCGAGACCTACACCAAGCTCGGGCAGCTGGACTACGCTGCCGAGCTGGCCGAGATCCGCGCCGCCAAGCCGCAGGCGCTATACATCTTCCTGCCCGGTGGCATGGGCATCAACTTCATCAAGCAATTCGTGGGCGCCGGCCTGGGCACCAACATCACCTTGCTGCTGCCCGGCTTCAGCGCCGACCAGGACGTCATCAACCCGGTGGGCCCGGCAATGTCGGGTTTGTTCAACACCGCGCACTGGTCGCCCGACCTGCCCAACCCGGCGAATGTGAAGTTCGTGGCCGAATTTCAAAAGGAATACAAGCGCATGCCCACGCTGTATGCGTCGCAGGGCTACGACGCGGCGCAGCTCATCAGCGCTGCCGTGCGTGATGTGAAGGGCAAGCTGGAAGACCAGGACGCCGTGCGCAAGGCGCTGAAGGCGGCGCGTTTCGACTCGGTGCGCGGCGCCTTCAAGTTCAACAGCAACAACTTCCCGGTGCAGAACTACTACGTGCGCGTGGTGGGCAGCGACGGCAAGGGCGGGCTGGTGAACAAGACCATCGGCGGTCCGATTCTGAAAGACCACGGCGACGCCTATGTCGGCGCCTGTCCGATGAAGCCCTGAATCACTTCCTCTCCGTTCCAAGGAGATGAAGGCCTGATTGACTCCCTCTCCCTTCCAGGGAGAGGGCAGGGGTGAGGGTCGGATGTTTCACTGCCACTGAGCTACCCACCCACCCCCACCCCCACCCTCCCATCCTCACCCCAGCCTTCTCCCTGTGAGGGCGAGGGGGTCCAGAAACCGCCGCATGCCTTCGATGCTGTTCATTGAACAGGCCCTCAACGGCCTGCAGTTCGGCCTGATGCTCTTCTTGCTGGCGGCCGGCCTGACGCTGGTGTTCGGCGTCATGGACATGATCAACCTGGCGCACGGTTCGCTGTACATGGTGGGCGCCTTTCTGGCCGCCTGGCTGGTGCAGCAGACGGGCTCGTTCGTCTGGGGCGTGCTGGGCGCCATCGTGCTCACGGCCTTGTTCGGCATGGTGCTTGAAGCCACGCTCCTGCGCACGCTGTACGCACGCGACCACCTGTCGCAGGTGCTCGCCACCTTTGCGCTCATCCTGATCCTGAACGACGGCGTGAAGATGCTCTTCGGCACCGACCTGCCGCTGTCGGCGCCTGCTGCGCTGGCCGGCCCGGTGGAACTGTTGCCCGGCCTGATGTACCCCGCCTACCGGCTGCTGATACTGGGCGTGGGGCTGGCGCTGGCGCTGTTGATGTACGTGCTGGTGGCGCACACGCGGCTGGGTGCCTGGGTGAGGGCGGGCGCGAGCAACCGCGTCATGACCGAGATGATGGGCGTCAACGTGAAGCTGCTGTTCACGGTCGTGTTCGGCATCGGCGCCGGCCTGTGCGCGGTGGCCGGCGCACTGCTGGGGCCGCTGTTGGCGGTGCAGGTGGGCATGGGCGAAAACATCCTGATCCTGGCCTTCGTGGTCATCGTCATCGGCGGCATCGGCTCCATACGCGGCGCGCTGGTGGGTGCCATCCTGGTCGGTTTCATCGACACCCTGGGCCGCACGCTGCTGCAGCAGTTTTTGCGTGAATTCCTGAGCCCGCAATGGGCCAGTGCTGCCGGGCCGGCGATGGCGTCGATTGCGGTCTACGTGTTCATGGCGGCCGTGCTGGCGCTGCGGCCGCAAGGTCTGTTCCCGGCCCGTGGCTGAAGACGTGCCCAGCGTTGACCGTTCCGTGGCCCGTTCCGCGGCTGGTTCCGTGGCCGGTTCCGCGGCCGGCGCAGGCCGCGCGGCCAGGGCCCTGACCGTGCTTGTGGCCATCGCCGCACTGGCCTGCCCGTGGCTGCTGAATGCCCTGGACATGGGCTACTACATCACGCTGGCCAGCAAGGTGCTGGTGTTTGCCATTGCCGCCACCAGCCTGAACCTGGTGCTGGGCTACGGCGGCCTGGTGTCGTTCGGCCATGCCGCCTTCGTGGGCCTGGGCGCCTACACCACCGGCGTGCTCATCACCGAAGGCGTGCACAACGGCGCGCTGCACTTTGCCGCCACGCTGCTGGTCAGCGGGCTGGCAGCGCTGGTCATCGGCGCCATCTCGCTGCGCACGCGCGGCGTGTACTTCATCATGATCACGCTGGCCTTTGCGCAGATGCTGTTCTACCTGGCCAATTCCATCAAGGGCTATGGCGGCGACGAAGGCCTGAACATCAAGACCCGTTCACTCATCGGCTTCGGCCTGGACCTGAAGGACCCGGCCACCTTCTACTACGTGACGCTGGCCGTGCTGGCGCTGGCGCTGCTGGCGCTGCACCGCTTTGTGCCGTCGCGCCTGGGGCGTGCTTTCGTGGCCATGCGCGACGACGACGTGCGTGCCGAAGCGCTGGGCCTGCCGGTGTTTGCGCTGCGCCTGGTGGTGTTTGTGGTGGCGGGCATGGTGGGCGGCGTGGCCGGTTTCCTTACCGTCAATCAGCAAGGTTATGTCAGCCCCAACCTGCTGCACTGGACGCAGTCGGGCACGCTGATGGTGATGGTCATCCTGGGTGGCGTGGGCACGCTGTGGGGCGGTGTGCTGGGCGCTGCGGCGCTGCTGCTGTTGCAGGAAGGACTGTCTGCCAGGACGCAGCACTGGGAATTCTGGACCGGCTGGGTGCTGCTGGCCGTGGTGCTGTTTGCCCGCCATGGGCTGGTGGGTGCGTTGCAAGGCAGCCAGGTGCGGTTGCGCGGCGCCTGGGTGCGTCTTCGCGAAGCCTGGGTGCGGCTGCGCGACGCCTGGGTGCGGCTGCGCCGCGGGGGCAGCCGATGAGCACCCCACTGCTGCACGTGCAGGACCTGTGCAAGAGCTTCGGCGGCGTGCAGGCCACCAACCATGTGCACCTGCAGGTGCAGCGCGGCGAGGTGCACGCCCTCATCGGCCCCAACGGCGCCGGCAAG
>JBBQMM010000471.1:0-3712 GCA_038328935.1 Burkholderiales bacterium | reverse complement strand
CATGATCCGGGGCGCTGCCCCGCATCATGAAAGTTGGCGCACCGGCTGGCGAGACGTCAGAGCGCCCGGCGACCCTGGCAGTGGGCCACTCACTGCCCGACCTGCACATCCAACAGGTATTGGCCGAAGGGCGCAGCAGCGCCGTCTACCGCGCCCTGGACATGCGCAGCGGCGATGCCGTGGTGCTGAAGGAATACCTGCCCGCCGCGCTCGCCCGTCGCGAAGCCAGCGGCCAGGTGCAGCCGTTGGCGCCGCAGCTGGCGGCGGCCTACGCCGCCGGCCTGCAATCGTTCCTGGACGAAGCGCGTTGGTTGATGGACGTGCAGCACCCGTCGCTGGTGCGGGTGCTGCGGTGTTGGCAACAGGACGGCACGGCCTACTGCCTGATGCCGCAGGTGCAAGGCGCCTCGCTGCAGCAGTGGCTGGCAGGGCTGGGCATGCCCCCCAGCGAAAGTTGGCTGCGTCAACTGCTCTGCCCGCTGATGAACGCCCTGGAAGTCGTGCACCAGCGTGGCGGCCAGCACGGCGACGTGTCGCTGCACAGCATCTGGCTGCAGTTCGACAACCGGGCCGGGTCCTGCCTGGACCATGAACCGCGGCCGCTGCTGTTGGGTTTCAATGCCGCCAGTCGGACGCTGGCGCAGGCCTGCGGCGGTGCTGCACCGGCGTTGCACAGCGGCTTCGGAGCCATCGAACAGGCGGACGGTGCCATCGCCGTGCGCCAGGGCGCCTGGACCGACGTGTATGGCCTGTGCGCGGTGCTGTACGCCGCCATCGCTGGCCGCCCACCGCCACCATCGGTGGCGCGCATGGCGCAGGACGACATGGTCAGCGCGCGCAAGGTGGGCCACGGACGCTACAGCCCGGCGTTCCTGGCCGCCATCGACGCCGGACTGGCCGTGCGCCCGCACGAACGCGTGCAGAGCATCGAAGCGTTGCGCCATCAGTTGGGTGAGCCTGTGAGGGCTCTCAAGGCCGGCGCGGTGACGGAAGGGGCCGCGGCAGACGCCAACCCGGGCGCGCCGGGCGCGGCAGGCGCGCGGCACCCGAGCACGCTGCTGGCGGCCTGGCCAGCACGCCCCCGCACCGGCGGCCCGGTGCCGCGCTGGCTGTGGCCTGCTGCGGGCGGTGCGGTGCTGCTGTTGCTGGCAATGGTGGGGGCGTTGCTGCGCGATTGAGTCGCACGTTCCGGTTCTGACCGGCCGCGCGCCGGGCTGCGGGGGGATCGGTGAGCGTCCTTCGGGTGGCCTGCATCAGCAGTGCCCTGTTGTCAGCGCCCCGTTTTCAGCGCCCGTTCGTCAGCGCTCCGTTTATGGAGCCCTGTTTGCGGAGCCCCGATTTGTGGAGCCCGTACCCTGCAGCGCCTGGCCGCTGGCCTTCCAGGCCTCGAGACCACCGCGGTACCACAGCACCTGGCGGTAGCCCAGGCGGCTGGCGCGCAGGGCTGCGTTGTAGGACATCCAGCACATCGTGGACTGGCAATAGAACACCAGCGGCACGTCTTTGCGCCCTTGCGTCACCTGCTGCAGAAAGTTGCCGAAGTCGCGCTGCACGGTGTCGTCGAAGCTGCCGGCCTGGTGCGCGGGCACTGCGTTCAGCGCGCCCGGCAGCCGCTCGGCGCTGCCCAGCACGTCAAACACCAGCACCCGGCTGGCGTTGCCCTTCAGCAGTTGCACCAGCGCGGCTGTGGTGATGGATTGCGCACCCGGTATCGATGTGGGCGTGGGTCCGTGCATCGGCCCGCTGTGCAGCTGCGCCGGGGCCGCGACGCCATAGTCCTGGCCTTCGTTGCCGGCGGCGACCTGGGTCGGCGGTGACGGCGGCCGCTGGAGCTTTGACGTGGCGGGCGCGGTCGGGGAGCCGGTCGGCGGCGTGTAGGCCGGCGCGGCGGGGGTGACGGCAGGCGCTGGGCGCGCGGGTGTCGAAAGTGAGCTGTCGAAACGGTCCTGGGCTGCTGCCGTCATCGCCAGCAGCGTGCTGGCAGCGATCAAGCAGCTGACGGCGTCGTGTGGCTTCATGGCGTGCGCGTCACTGCGCGCGGTCGAGTTGCACGCCGCCAATGCCGGCGTCGCGCTCGGGGTTGAAGCCAGGGTTGTTCGTCAGCAAGTAGGTGCCGTCGCGCAGCTGCCAGGCGTGACGGTAGTGGTGGCTGAGCTCCACCACGCCGCCGCTGCGCGGGTCGCGGTAGGCCTGCACCTCGCGCACGGTGCGGATGTTGTCGGTGTGCATGCGCTCGTTGCTTTGCTGGCGCGCGCTCCAGCCGCTCTGGTTGATCTCGGCCACGTCGCGTTGGGTCTGGGCGCGGATCTGGCCGCGCAGCGCGATGTGGGCCATCGTCTCGCGCTGGGTCGCAGCCCGTATGCGGCCGATCTCGGCCTGCGTGCGCTGGTTGTCGGCCGTCATCTCAGCATTGGCGCGGTCGATGCGCGCTTGCCATTCGGGCCCCGGGCGCAGCGTGTCCCACACGGTATCGAACTGCTTCATGTCCAGCGTGCCGGCCGGTGCTCGCCAGGCCAGCACGCCCAGCGATTGCGCCTGCATCGAGTCAAACACCTGGCCTGGGGCCATGACAAAGCGCGACTGCTGGAAAGAGACATTGGCGACCAGCGTTTCCCGCATCTCGCGCCCCCCGCTCACGTAGGCGATCAGCGCCTGGCCGCTTTCTACCCGCTGGCTGACGCCGCCGCCGTTGCCAAAGGCCTGCCTTTGTTCAGGCTGCGACTTGTCAGGGCGGGCGCGATAGTCCAGCCAGCGCGCGCCGGGGCGGTGACGTTCCACCCAGGCGGCCAGGTACTGCTGTGTGGTGCGCCATGGCGCGCTGGGGCAGTCGCCGACGGCACCTTGTGTGGCCTGGCCCCAGCCCTCGCCGGGTGTCAGTTCAATGGCCGCGCTGCCGTCGGCCGCTTGCGCGCGCAAGCGCAGCGCGTGCGGCCGCGTGCAGCGTTGGCGCACGTTCCATTCCACGCCGGCTTCCTGCTGCCAGCCCGCCGGAACCAGGATGGTGGCGGCGACCAGCGGTTTCTCGAAACCCTGGCGGTCGATGAATTCGACGCGCTGCACGCGCATCGTGCCTTCGGGCAGCGCTGGCGCCGCGGCGCTGGAGGCCACGGTGGTGAGCATCAGCGTCGTCGCCATGCCGGCCCTCAGCCGCCATGCAAACGCAGTTCTTGGGCGGGTGGACATATCGAAGCTCCTGGCGAAGTTGAGGCGGTGCGGGTCTGTCAGCTGCATTGGGCGGCCCGGTTTGCGCTGTCGCTGGTTGCCCTGTCAGGCCCCGTGATGGACCCGAGTCAAGGCTGATGGATCAGACCCATAACCGTTGCTGACCTTGAACGCACTGTGCAAGAACAGCGTTCCGCCATCGTTAACAAAACCAAGCTGTCAGCCCCATCCCGGCGCTGGCGGCACCCCCGACCTGCGGGGCCCGGGCGCAGGTCTGTGACCGCTTTGGTGAGCCCGTGCCGGCCTGCGGCGCCGCGCAAGCCAGCGATGGGGTCGGCCCGGAGTCCTGGCATTCGCGACGCAGGCTTGGTGCTACCCTTCAGGCCCTCCTTGACACCCCGCCGTTGACGTTTCCTGGTAGTCCGTTCCGTCAATGAGATTACAAGTGAAATTGATGCATTCGTTCGTCAGGCCAGGAGCGTGGGCGGCAGAAGGCGTCGAAGCGAAACGTGCGAAAAACGAGGACCATTCGGTATCGAGCTGCAAGCCC
>JBBQMM010000470.1:0-3719 GCA_038328935.1 Burkholderiales bacterium | reverse complement strand
TCGCGCGGCGGGCCCTGTTCTTCGATGCGGCCCTTGTGCAGGAACACGACGTGGTTGGCCACCTCGCGCGCAAAGCCCATCTCGTGCGTGACGACGATCATGGTGCGGCCCTCTTCGGCCAGGCCGCGCATCACGCGCAGCACCTCGCCCACCAGCTCGGGGTCGAGTGCCGACGTGGGCTCGTCGAACAGCATCACCTTGGGTTCCATCGCCAGCGCACGGGCAATGGCCACGCGCTGCTGCTCACCGCCCGACAGGTGCGCCGGGTAGGCGTCTTTGCGGTGCGCAACGCCCACGCGCTGCAGGTATTTTTCGGCGCGCTCGACAGCTTCGCGTCGGGACAGGCCCAGCACCTGCACCGGCGCTTCGATGACGTTTTCAAGTGCCGTCATGTGCGCCCACAGGTTGAAGTGCTGGAACACCATGCTGACCTGCGAGCGCAGGCGTTGCAGCTGCTGTGGCTGTGCCGCCTTCAGCGCGCCGTTGCCGTCGGCCACCAGTTCGAGTTCTTCGCCCGCAACGACGATGCGCCCCGCGTTGGGCTGCTCCAGCAGGTTCAGGCAGCGCAGGAAGGTGCTCTTGCCAGAACCGCTGGCGCCGATCATCGCGATGACGTCGCCACTGGCGGCTTTCACGCTGACGCCGCTGAGCACCTCGTTGCTGCCGAAGCGCTTGACGATGTCGTCGGCCTGAAGCTGAACATCGGCGCTCATGCTGAGAGCAACTTTCCGGTGCGCGCCAGTGTGGTGCCGGCGATCTTGGCCAGGCGTTTGCCCGGTGCTGCCCAGCGTGTGGCAATGCGCGCGTAAAGCATGCCTTCGCTTTGGCAGCGCAGCGGCACCACAGTGCCGGTTTCGGGGTCGATGACCTCGGCAATCAAGGTGCCGGCCGCCACCCGCGTGCCCGGCGCTTGGTGGAACACGACGATGCCGGCACGCGGCGATGTGATGGGCTCGCTGCCGGCCAAGGGTGTGGCGTGGCAGCTGGCGGCAGGCAGCGCTGCGGGCGTGCCGTGCACGACGCCGCGGCGGCGCAGGAACTCGATGATCGCCAACGCGTCGTAGCGCGCCAGTTCATGGTTGGTGTCGGCTTCGCCGCGCAACTCCACCGTGCTTGAAAAGCAGGCGAGTGGCAGGCTGGGGTGCTGCTGTCGCAACACCAGCCAGGGCCGGCTGCAGCTCTCGTCGAACGGGCTGTCGCCGGAGTCTTCGGCCACCAGCACCGCTTGGGCGCCGAGCAAGCTGCCCAGCTCTTCAGCCAGCCCCGTGTGTGGCGTCAGCGCGTACAGGTGCATGGCGGCATCGCTGTCGCAATGCAGGTCGAGCACGGTGTCGCTGTCGATGGCCAGTTGCACGAGCCGGTTCTTCAGGTCTTGTCCCGGTGTCGTGGCGGTCAGCGCCGCTGCGGCATCGCGCAAGGCCTGGCGCACCAGCGGCACGTCCCGGTCGGGGTCACCCACCAGGCGGCCGGCCACGGCAGCGGCGGTGGCTGCCGACAGGTCGGGGTGCATGCGGTTGTAGTTGACGCCGTCGCGCAGGTCGAAGCGCCCTTCGTGGCGGCCCAGCACATGCTGGTTCAAGCCCAGCACGTTGGCGCAGGGCACCAGTTGCACGCAGCCGCGAATCTGGCCCGCAGCTTCCAGTTCCGTGAGCAGGGTGCGCAGGTGCAAGGCCACCAGCATGGCCGGCACTTCGTCGGCGTGCAGCGCGGCCTGCACGGTGGCTTTGGGGCGCGCATCGGCAGCGCCGAAGCGCAACACCTGCAGGCGGTGCGTGGTGCCGGGGGCACCCGGCATCAGGTCAATGGCAATGGATTGCATAAGGTTTTCAGGCGGCGCGTGGCGCCGCCGCCGCCGCCCCGGTTCTCTCGGTGGCCAGGTGGCGCAGGAAGCGCCGTTCCAACAGCTTGAACGCGCCCACCAGCGTGAAGGTGAGCGTGAAGTAGATGACGGCGGCCATGCCGAAAGCTTCCACCGGCAACAGGTGGTTGGCATAGACGTCGCGCGCCACGCGCGTGACGTCGACCAGCGTCACCGTGCTGGCGATGGAGGTGGCGTGCATCATGCCCACGACCTCGTTGCTGTACTGGGGCAGCGCGCGCCGCAGCGCCGAAGGCAGCAGGATGCGGGTGTACAACTTGGCGCCCGACAGCCCGTAGGCGCGTGCCGCTTCGACCTCGCCCGCTGGCGTGGCGCGCAAGGCGCCGGCAAAGATTTCGGTCGTGTACGCGGTGGTGTTGACGGCAAACGCCAGCCAGGCGCAGAACCAGGCTTCGCGCAGCAGCGGCCAGGCTGCGCTTTCGCGCACCGCTTCAAACTGCGCCAGGCCGTAGTAGACGAGAAACATCTGCACCAGCAGCGGCGTGCCACGGACGACGTAGGTGAAGAGCCACACCGGCCGCGCCAACCACGGGTTGGCCGAGACACGGGCAATGGACAGTGGAATCGACACCAGGAAGCCCGTGCCCACGCTGAGCGCCAGCAACAGCAGGCAAACCTGCAGGCCTTTGCCGAATTCGGGTATGGCGGCGCGAACGACGTCCCAATCCATCGTTAGCTCCTTAGAACTGCACCTGCTTGACGCCGAGCGAAAACCGCTTCTCCAGGCGCGACAGCAGGAAGATGGACACCGTCGTCACCGCCAGGTACAGCAAGGCGATGGCGGCGTAGAAGGTGAAGGGCTCGCGCGTGGCGGCCGAGGCCAGGTTGGCCCGGTGCACCATGTCGTCCAGCCCGATGATGGACACCAGCGCCGTGGCCTTGACCATGACCAGCCAGTTGTTCGAAAACCCCGGTATCGCGTGGCGGATCATTTGCGGCACGACGATGCGCCGCAGCACCTGGCCGCGCGTCATGCCGAAGGCCAGCGCCGCTTCACTCTGCCCGGCTGGGATGGCCAGAATGGCGCCGCGGAAGGTCTCGGTCAGGTAGGCACCGAACACGAAACCGATCGTCAGCGTGCCGGCGGCAAAGGGCGGCACGTCGATGTAGCCCCAGCCTTGCCCCTCGGCCAGCTGGTTGAGCAGGATCTGGCCGCCGTAGAAGATGAGCAGCATCAACACCAGTTCGGGCAGGCCGCGGATCAGCGTGGTGTAGGTCTCGGCGGCCCAGCGCGCCGGCCGCGACTTGCTCAGCTTGGCCACCGCGCCGAGCAGGCCGAACACGCAGGCAATGGCCAGGGACACGGCCGCCACCGTCAAGGTCGAGGCCAGGCCTTGCAGGATGGCGGGAAGGTAGCCTTGCAGCAGCATGGTGGGGCGCAGACGATGGCCACCGCGGGGGTGGCGATGCCGGTAGGCTCGGCTGGCGAGGTCTCAGTCGAGGCCGGTGTCCAGGTCTCAGTTCGGCGCGACGTTGAAGTCGAAGTACTGGTCGGCCAGCTTCTTGTACGTGCCGTTGGCGCGCACCACTTTCAGCGCCGCGTTGACGCGCTCGCGCAAGCCTTCATCGCCCTTGCGGAAGGCAATGCCCACGCCGCTGCCGCCGTCCAGGTTCACGTCTGGCCCGATCTGGCCGTAGGCCTTGCCCTCGGGTCTTTTCAGCAACGCCTCGCCCGACACCACCGACGAACCGAAGCCGATGTTGCCGCGGCCGGCCTGCAACTCCAGGTAGACGTCGGTCTCCTTGTTGACCAGCAGCACCTCGCTGTCCTTGTAGTTGTCGGCGATGAACTTGGCGCGCGGGCTGTTGCGCAGCGTGATGATCTTCTTGCCTTTCAGGG
>JBBQMM010000469.1:0-3720 GCA_038328935.1 Burkholderiales bacterium | reverse complement strand
GGGCCGCCGCGCCAAGAAAGACGCACCCGACAAAGGTGGCTGGCACATGTTCCTGACCGCCTGGCAGACCTTTGACGTGTGGAGCCCGATCGCCAACCCGACGATGGACACGCGCGGCGAAAAATCGGGCTGGTTCGGCTGGGCGAGCGACGATCAGATGATCAAATTGCGCAACGAATTCATGCGCGCCACCGACGACGGCACCAAGAAGCGGCTGGCCGACCAGTTGCATGCGCGCGCTTTCGAGGTCGGCACCCATGCCCCGCTGGGTGAATACATGCAGCCGATGGCCGCCACCAAGGGCGTCAGCGGGTTCTTCATCACCAACGGCAACATCTACTGGAACCTGAAGAAGAACTGACGGCGCGACGGGCTTGCAAGACCGCAACGGAACCCGCCCCAGTGGCGGGTTCTTCTTCTGCTGACGCATGAACACCGACAACCGCAAGGGCATCCGGCTGATGGTGCTGTCGATGGCCTGCTTCATCAGCAACGACACGCTGGTGAAGTTCGTCAGTCAGTCGCTGCCTTCCGGCACCATCATCCTGGTGCGTGGACTGATCGCCTCGGCACTGGTGCTGCTGGCATTGCGCGTCACGGGCACACCGGTGCCGGTGCGCCAATTGTTCAGCCGCTCGGTGCTGACACGGGCCGCCATCGACGGCCTCGCCACCTTTGCCTACCTGCTGTCGTTGTTTCAGTTGCCGCTGGCCAACGCCACCGCCATCAACATGGCCACACCGCTGGTCATCACGCTGTTGGCCGTGCTGTGGTTGCGCGAAACGGTGATGCCGCGCCAGTGGGTCGCCATCGCGGCGGGCTTCGTGGGCGTGCTGCTGGTGATACAGCCCCGGGCCGAAGGCTTCAACGCGTTTGCCTGGCTGTGCCTGCTGGGCACGGTGCTGCATGCGCTGCGCGACCTGTTGACGCGGCGCATTGCATCCGAGGTGCCGTCGCTGGTCATCACGCTGGCCACCGCGGTGGTGGTGACGGCGATGGCCGGCCTGCTGTGCCTCTACCAGGGCTGGCAGACACCCAACGCCAGCCAGGGCGCCATGCTCACCGCGGCGGCGGTGTTCCTGGCCGGCGGCTACCACTTCATCATCAGGTCCACGCGGCTGGGCGACCTGTCGGTGGTGGCACCGTTTCGTTACAGCGGCCTGCTGATGGCCGTGGCACTGGGCTGGGCCGTGTGGGGCGACGTGCCCAACGGTCCGGCCATCGCGGGCATCGTGCTGGTGGTGGTGTCCGGCCTGGTGCTGTTGCGCTGGCAGCGCCTGCGCGTGGCGGCCGCTGCTTCGGCCCAGTCATGAAGGCCCGTTCACAAGAAACAAACTTCCAAGTCGTTGATTTGCCGGCATTGCACCCTCACCCCAACCCTCTCCCTGGAAGGGCGAGGGAGAGGGAGCGAAGGCCCGGCCGCGACGTCCGTTTTTCTCCCCGAACGCCGGGCGCCGACAGGGGTCTCGGATGCTCATGAAGGCCCCTTTCTTGCTATCGACCCCACCACGATGGATGTTTGCCCTGATCATCGAGCCGCTGCCCGCCCGTGAAAATCGGGCACATCCATTGCACCCTCCATGCTGAAGTTCCTGTTCCGACGCTTGCTCAGCACCGTGCCGGTGCTGCTGATCGTGGCCGTGCTGGTATTCCTGATGCTGCGCCTGACGCCCGGTGACCCGGCCGCAGTGCTGGCCGGCGACGCCGCCAGCACCGAGCAGATTGCGCAGATCCGCACCAGTCTGGGGCTGGACCGCAGCATCCCGGAGCAGTTCTTCATCTGGTTCGGCAACCTGTTGCGCGGCGACCTGGGCCAGAGCTACTACTACAAGACCGAAGTCACGACACTGATCAGTCAGCGCATCGAACCCACCTTGTCGCTGGCCGCCATCACGATGTCCATTGCGGTGCTGGTGGCGGTGCCGCTGGGCGTGCTGGCGGCGTGGCGGTCGGGGGGCTGGCTCGACCGCGCCCTGATGGGATTCTCGGTGCTGGGCTTTTCGATACCGGTGTTCGTCTCGGCCTACATGCTGATCTGGCTGGTGTCGCTGCAACTGGGCTGGACGCCGGTGCAGGGCTACAAGCGCATCGCCGATGGTGTGGGTCCCTGGCTGTATCACCTGATCTTGCCGGCGGTGACGCTGAGCATCATCTACGTGGCGCTGATCGCCCGCGTCACCCGCGCGTCGGTGCTCGAAACGCTGGGCGAGGACTACATCCGCACGGCGCGCGCGAAAGGACTGCCCGAGCAACAGGTGTTGCTGCGCCATGCCCTGGCCAACGCAGCGGTGCCCATCGTCACCGTCATCGGTATCGGCATTGCGCTGCTGATCGGTGGTGTGGTGGTCACGGAAAGCGTCTACGCCATCCCCGGCCTGGGCCGGCTGACGGTGGACGCCGTGCTGGCGCGCGACTTCCCCACCATCCAGGGCGTGATCCTGCTGTTCTCTTTCGTCTATGTGCTGGTGAACCTGCTGGTGGACCTGAGCTATGTGTTCTTCGACCCGCGCATCCGTTATTGACCCACCCCCGAAGCGCCTGCGGCGCTTCCCCCTCGAAGGGGGCGCCGCCAGCGGCCCGGCAAAGCCGGTTCCGCGGCGTCTACTGGAAGCGACTTCACCTTGCCCGTTGCACGAACCCACATGACCGCCCCTGCCTCGCCCGACTTCGAAGCGCTGTCCACCGAATCCGCCACGGTGCACAGCGCACCCAGCGCCTGGCAACGGGTGCGCAAGAACACGTCCGTGCGCATCGGGGGCATCACGATGATGCTGCTGGTGCTGGTGGCCTTGCTGGCGCCCTGGCTGGGCACCGTCGACCCGTCGCTTTTCGACCCCGCCAGCCGCGACCTCAAGCCCGGCCAGATGGGCGAGATCACCACGCTCGAAGGCGAAACGCTGAAACACCGCTTCCTGATGGGCAGCGACAGCTTCGGTCGCGACATCTACAGCCGCGTCATCCACGGCACCCGCGTGTCCTTGATCGTGGGCCTGTGCACGGCTGTGGTGGCGCTGGTCTTCGGCATCACGCTGGGCCTGTGTTCGGGCTTCTTCCGCTGGCTCGACGGGCCGCTGATGCGCGTGATGGACGGGCTGATGGCCATCCCCGCCATCCTGATCGCGATTGCCCTGGTGGCCATGTGGCGCGGCAGCCTGACGACCGTGATCGTGGCCATTGCGATACCCGAGATACCGCGCGTGACGCGGCTGGTGCGTTCGCTGGTGCTCAGCATCCGCGAGGAACCCTATGTGGAAGCCGCGGTGTCGCTGGGCACACCCACCTGGAAGATCATGCTGCGCCACATCCTGCCCAACACGGTGGCGCCGCTGGTGGTGCAGGGCACGTTCATCTGCGCCGCCGGCATCCTGACCGAGGCCATCCTGTCGTTCCTGGGCGTCGGCCTGCCGCCCCACATCCCCACCTGGGGCAACGTGATGGCCGAAGGCCGCGGCCAGTTCAACGACCACCCGCACAACATCTTTTTTCCCGGCATCTTTTTGGCCATCACCGTGCTGGCGGTGAACATCCTGGGTGACGGCCTGCGCGACACCCTCGACCCCAAGATGGCGAAAAAATGACCCCCCCGAAGCAAGCTTCGCTGGCCTCCCCCCAGGGGGGTGAGCCCGCACCGAGCCAGCGCCTGCGCGCTGGCGAGCGGCTGGCGAACGCCACGGTACCTTGCGAGGTACGTGGCACAGCCAGCGGCCCGGCAAAGCCGGT